>JAEWFB010000123.1 GCA_023389095.1 Actinomycetes bacterium | reverse complement strand
TCGGCTCGCTCGCTCACGGGCGCACCTCCAGCTCGTGCCGCTCCTCACGCCAGTCCTCGGGGAGGATGTGGTCGAGGACGTCGTCGACGGTGACCGCGCCGATGAGGCGTCCGTCGTCGTCGACGACGGGCAGCGACACGAGGTTGTACGTCGCGAGGGTGCGGGTGACGGTTTCGAGCGAGGCGCTCGCCGGCACCGGCTCCATCTCCTTGTCGATGATGCTGCCGACGGCGCCGTGCGGTGGTTCGCGCAGCAGCCGCTGGATGTGCACGAGGCCGAGGTAGCGGCCGGTGGGCACCTCGAGCGGCGGGCGGCACACGTAGACCATCGAGGCGAGGGCCGGGGCCAGCTCCTCACGGCGCACCATGGCGAGGGCCTCGGCGATGGTCGCCTCGGGGCCGAGCACCACCGGCTCGGTCGTCATCATGCCGCCGGCGGTGTTCTCGTCGTAGGACAGCAGCCGGCGCAGGGGAGCGGCGTCCTCGGGCTCCATGAGCTGGAGCAGCTGCTCGGCCTGCTCGGGCGGCAGGTCGGCGAGCAGGTCGGCGGCGTCGTCGGGCTCCATCGCCTCGAGGACGTCGGCGGCACGCTCGGTGTCGAGACCGGCGATGATCTCGACTTGGTCGTCCTCGGGCAGCTCCTCGAGGACGTCGGCGAGGCGCTCGTCGTCGAGGGCCGCGGCGACCTCGGCGCGACGCTTGGGGTTGAGGTCGTGGATGACCTCGGCGAGGTCGGCCACCTTGAGGTCGTCGTAGGTCTCGAGGAGTCGCTCGGCGCTCTGGGCGGCGGCCTGGTCGTGCAGGCCGGTGACGTCGCGGATGTCGACGAGCATCGTCTTGCCGGAGCGGCGCCGGGTCAGGCGGGACACGGCGCGGGATGCGGACGAGACGCCGGAGACCTGCCGGACGAACACCTTGACCCCGAGCCAGTCGCGCCGCGGCCCCTGCTCGATCGCGAGGTCCTCGACGAGGGCGTCGGCGAGGCCCGCCTCGACCGCCTCCGGCGTGCTGACCCGGACGGGGCGGTCGAACAGCTCGGCCGCGACGAGCACCTCGTTGGTCCGCTGCTCGAAGCGGCGCATGTTGACCAGGCCGGTGGTGATGACGGCCCCGGCGTCGATGGAGGTGACGCGCGTCATCGGCACGAAGACCCGCCGGCGGCCCGGCACCTCGACGACGAGGCCGATGACGCGGGGCTGGGGGCGGCCGGAGGGGAACATGACGACGACGTCGCGGACCCGCCCGACCTGGTCACCGAGCGGGTCGAAGACGCTCAGGCCGGTCAGGCGCGCGACGAAGACGCGGGTGCTTCCACTCATGGGGCCAAGGCTATGGGGTCACGACGGACGCCGACGTCCGCCACGTCGCTGGCGCCGCTTGCGCATCTTCGCCCGCTCCTTGGCGGCCTTGCGTCCCGCCTTCTCCTCGGCCCGGGCCTGCTGGCGCTGGGCCTTCTCCTCGCCGCGTCCGCCGAGGTGCCACGGGCGCCAGGCCGTCGTGGTCGCGGCGGTGCGCGCCGGGGCGGCGCGGTGCGCGTCGGCGGAGTAGGCGCCGGGCGACTCCACGGGCTCGCCGAAGGGCACGAGCGCGCTGATGGTGCACTCGGCGGCCCAGCGCGTGAGGGAGTCGTCGACGGCGTTGAGGCGCGAGGCCTTGAGCAGGTCGGCGGCGCGGGCCCACTGCGGCGTCCCGGGGTCGAGCACGTGCACCGCGGCCCGGACGGTGAGCAGGCGACCGCCCGTGTCCTTGCTGCGCAGGACGAGCCGCACCTCCTTGGGCAGCCACGGCAGCGGCTGCTCGCCGGGGCCGCTGACGACGAGCGCGGCGCCGTCGTCCCACACGTGCCAGGCCGGCCAGGCACGGTCGTCGGCGACGTCGATCCACAGCAGCCCCGACTTGCCCATTGCCTCGCCGAGCAGGGCGCTGAGGTTGGCGGCCGGCTGCACGGGATCCTCGGTCGGTCGGGTGCTGGGGTCGGTCACCTGCCCCACCCTAGTGATCCGCGCCTCATGCCGGTCGGGCGTGAGCGCGGTCATAACGGACGCGGCCGGCGCGACGCTAGGTTGACGGCCATGCGCAGCGCGAAGGACTTCTTCCGTCCCCTCGCGGTGGGCGCGCCGGCGCCTCTCACCGAGGTACCGGCCCGTCCATCGCGGGTCATCCACTTCTTCGACCCGAGCAACGAGAAGATGGCGGCCAAGGTCCCCGGCCTCGTCGGCACGGTCGACGTGCTGCTCGGCAACCTCGAGGACGCCGTCAAGGCCGACCGCAAGGAGGCGGCGCGGGCCGGCCTCGTCGCGATCGCGAAGGGCACCGACTTCGGCGAGCACACCCAGCTGTGGACCCGCGTCAACGCCCTCGACAGCCCGTGGGTGCTCGATGACCTGACGACGCTCGTCACCGAGATCGGCGACAAGCTCGACGTGATCATGGTGCCGAAGGTGCAGGGCGCCGAGGACATCCACTACGTCGACCGGCTGCTCGCCCAGCTCGAGGCCAAGGCCGGGCTGACGCGTCCGATCCTCGTGCACGCGATCCTCGAGACGGCGCGCGGCATGGTCAACGTCGACGAGATCTGCGGGGCCAGCCCGCGCATGCAGGGGCTGTCGCTCGGACCGGCCGACCTCGCGGCCGACCGCCGCATGAAGACAACCCGCGTCGGGGGCGGCCACCCGGGCTACCTCGTGCGCGAGGACGCGCCCGGCGACGACGTGCACGCGACGCGTCCGGTGCACCAGCAGGACCTCTGGCACTACACGATCGCGCGGATGGTCGACGCGTGCGCCATGCACGGGATCTACCCGTACTACGGGCCGTTCGGCGACATCGCGGACGTCGTCGCCTGCGAGGACCAGTTCCGCAACGCGTTCCTGCTCGGCTGCGTCGGCGCGTGGTCGCTGCACCCCGTGCAGATCGAGATCGGCAAGCGCGTGTTCAGCCCGGCGGCCGACGACGTGCGCCACGCCCGACGCGTCGTGGCCGCGATGGGCGACGGAACGGGCGCCGTGATGCTCGACGGCAAGATGGAGGACGACGCGAGCCTCAAGCAGTGCCTCGTCATCGTCGAGCTGGCCGAGCGGCTCGCCGCCACCGACCCCGACCTCGCGCGCCTCTACGCCGAGCCCGAGGGCGTCGCCGAGAGCCAGGAGGCCTGAGCCGCAATGGGACCCGACCAGACCACGTTCCGCCCGCGCCGTTCGGTGCTCTACATGCCGAGCTCGAACGAGCGGGCGCTCGAGAAGGCGAAGTCGCTGCCCGTCGACGCCCTCATCCTCGACCTCGAGGACGCCGTCGCTCCCGATGCCAAGGACGCGGCCCGCGAGAACGCTTGCGCAGCAGCGCGATCCGGTGAATACGGCCGTCGCGAAGTGACGATCCGGGTCAACGGGCTGGGCAGCAAGTGGCACGAGGCCGATCTCGCGGCCGCGGCCGCAGCGGGTCCCGACGCCGTCGTCGTGCCGAAGGTCGGCTCGGCCGACGAGGTGCGCGCCCTCGTCGCGGCACTCGAGGCGGCCGGCGCGCCCGACCACACGCGTCTGTGGGCGATGGTCGAGACACCGGCCGCGATCCTCCACGCCGCCGAGATCGCCGCGGCCTCAGAGCGTCTCGGCTGTCTGGTGCTCGGTACCAACGACCTCTACAAGGAGCTCGGCGCGGCGTTCGCGCCAGGCCGGGCTGCCGTCATGACGAGCCTGCAGCTCGCAGTGCTCGGCGCCCGGTCCGCCGGGGTGGCGGTGCTCGACGGCGTCTTCAACGACGTCAAGGACGCCGACGGCTTCCTCGCCGAGGCGCGGCAGGGCCGCGAGATGGGCTTCGACGGCAAGACCCTCATCCACCCGGGCCAGGTCGAGGCGGCCAACGCCGTCTTCGCACCTGACCCCGGGCAGGTGCAGGACGCCCGTGCCGTCATCGACGCCTTCGAGCAGGCGCAGGCCGACGGTCGCGGTGTGGCGACCCTGAACGGTCGCCTCATCGAGAACCTCCACGTCGACACCGCCCGCAAGGTGCTCGCCACCGCCGAGGCCATCGCTGCCCTCGACGGCTGAGCGGCGAACCGGCAGGCACGGCGTCAGGTGACGGCGTGCAGCTTCTCGGGGTTGCGGACGCCGTGCAGCGCGACCGCCCGGTCGCCCTCCACGGTGAGGAACCACACGGAGTCGACGCCGTCGGCCGTGAGGAACACGACGGCGTCCTCGCCGTTGACGACCCGCAGCTCGGCGCCGGTGACGAGCTGTGCCTCGGGCTTGCTCCCCACGGCGACGAGCCACCGTGCGACCTTGTCGACGCCGTGGATCGGGCGCAGGGCCGCGCGCCGGATGCCGCCGCCGTCGCTGACGAGGGTGACGTCCGGGGCGAGCACCTCGAAGAGTCCCGCGACGTCGCCGCTCGTCGCCGCCGCGAGGAAGCGCTCGACGACCTTGCGGTGGCGCGA
This sequence comes from Actinomycetes bacterium, assembly GCA_023389095.1. Lineage (GTDB taxonomy): Bacteria > Actinomycetota > Actinomycetes > Actinomycetales > Dermatophilaceae > Monashia. The sequence goes on along the minus strand of JAEWFB010000123.1, from coordinate 1,316 downwards.
CGCGTCGACGACGCTGCGCGGGCGACGGGCCTCGACGTGCGACCGGGCGCGGTGCACGAGCTGGCGCACGGCGGCCGGTGAGCGGTCGAGGGTCGTGGCGACCTCGGGGGCCGGCATGCCGAACACCTCGGTCAGCACGAACGCGGCTCGTTCCAGGGGGCTGAGCGACTCGAGGACGATGAGCATCGCCATCGACACCTCGTCCGCGAGCTCGGCGGCGGCGGCGCCGTCGTCGCGGGGGTCGGTCGCGACGGGCTCGGGCAGCCACGGCCCGACGTACGACTCACGCCGGGTGCGCAGCTGGCGGACCCGGTTGAGGGCCAGGCGCGTCGTCACCGTGAGCAGGTACGCGCGCGGCTCGTCGATGGTGTCGAGGTCGACGTCGCACCACCGCAGCCACGCCTCCTGCACGACGTCCTCGGCATCGCTGTGGCTCGACAGGATGCGGTACGCGGCACCGACGAGCGAGCCGCGGTGCTGCTCGAAGACGGCGGTCGCCGCGTGGCGGGGGTCCGCCGCCTCGCCGCCCGTGGTGTCGTCCGGCGTCGGGAGCGTCGTCATCGGTCATCCACCTCTGAGGTCCGTGTGTCGGCCGGGTAGGACGATCATCGCAGGGCCCGGCGCGGGGTACACCCGGTGGACACGCGGCGGGCGCCGACTGTGACATCGCGCCCGCGGCGCCGAAAACATCGGACATTCCGGACGCGCCACGCGGGCGCAGGTCGAGCGGGGAAGGCCGGTTCGGGTGAGACTGGGGTCGTGACGACGTCCGAGACGCGCCCGGCGAGGCCTGCCGCGTCGCCCGCCCGCTCGTCGACGGGGCGTCACCCCGACCCGGCCGGCCACCCGCCACTGCGCCTCACGCGTCGGGGCGTCCTCGTGCTCGGCGGCCTCGGCGCTGCCGCGGTGGCCGGCGGTGGCTGGGCCCTCGCGTCGGCGGTGGGGCAGGACCGCCCCGTGACGATGACGCCGGAGTCGACCGCCCACCCGGTGGCGCTCGAGCAGTCGGCGCTGCGACGCCGCAGCGCGATCGGCGGCGCCACGCACGTCTACGAGGTGGACGGACGGGCGACGCCGTACTTCGTGCAGGACGCCTTCGCGGTGACGCTCGCCGCGTGGATGACCACGCACCGCAGCCTGACCGGACAGCGGCCCGACGCGCTCCACTCCTACGGCGGGTGGACCCACGGTGACGGGACGTCGTGGCACCACTCGGGCCAGGCCCTCGACATCGCCCGTCTGCGCACGGCCGGCGCCGACGTCGCGTCGCTGCGCTACGACCGCTGGCGCGACGACACGGCGGCCGAGGTGCGGCG
>JAEWFB010000113.1 GCA_023389095.1 Actinomycetes bacterium | reverse complement strand
AAGAACAACGCCCTGCGCGACCCGCTCGACGCGGGCTTCGATTACAAGGCGGCGTTCGAGGCGCTCGACCTGAACGCCGTCAAGAGCGACATCCAGCAGGTCATGACCACCTCGCAGGACTGGTGGCCCGCCGACTTCGGCCACTACGGCCCGTTCATGATCCGCATGGCCTGGCACAGCGCCGGCACGTACCGCGTGCAGGACGGCCGCGGCGGCGCGGGCGCCGGCCAGCAGCGCTTCGCCCCGCTCAACTCCTGGCCGGACAACGGCAACCTCGACAAGGCCCGCCGGCTGCTCTGGCCGGTGAAGAAGAAGTACGGCAAGTCGCTGTCCTGGGCCGACCTCATGGTCCTCACCGGCAACGTCGCGCTCGAGTCGATGGGCTTCCAGACCTTCGGCTTCGCCGGCGGCCGCCCCGACGTGTGGGAGCCGGACGAGGACGTCTACTGGGGCCCCGAGACCGAGTGGCTCGGCGACGCGCGCTACACCGGCGAGCGCGACCTCGAGAACCCGCTCGCCGCCGTCCAGATGGGCCTCATCTACGTCAACCCCGAGGGTCCCAACGGCAACCCCGACCCGCTGAGCGCCGCCCGCGACATCCGCGAGACCTTCGCCCGCATGGCGATGAACGACGAGGAGACCGTCGCCCTCATCGCCGGCGGCCACACGTTCGGCAAGACGCACGGCGCGGCCGACCCGCTGGAGAACGTCGGCCCCGAGCCCGAGGGCGCCCCGCTCGAGGAGCAGGGCCTCGGCTGGAAGAACGCCTACGCGTCCGGCAAGGGCAAGGACGCCATCACCTCCGGCCTCGAGGTGACGTGGACCTCCACGCCGACCCAGTGGGGCAACGGCTTCTTCGACAACCTCTTCGGCCACGAGTGGGAGCTGACCCAGAGCCCCGCCGGCGCGAACCAGTGGGTCGCCAAGGACGCCGAGGCGTCGATCCCCGCCCCCGACGAGGGCGGCGCGAAGCGCCTGCCGACGATGCTGACGACCGACCTCTCGCTGCGCATGGACCCGGCGTACGAGAAGATCTCCAGGCGCTTCCACGAGAACCCGGCCGAGTTCGCCGACGCGTTCGCCCGCGCCTGGTTCAAGCTGACGCACCGCGACATGGGCCCGATCGAGCGCTACCTCGGCCCCGAGGTCCCGCAGGAGGAGCTGCTCTGGCAGGACCCGCTGCCCAAGGCCGAGGGTGAGCCGGTCACTGCCGACGACGTCGCCGCGCTCAAGGCGAAGATCGCCGACGCCGGCCTGACGACGGCCCAGCTCGTCAAGGCCGCCTGGGCCTCGGCGTCGACCTTCCGCAGCAGCGACAAGCGCGGCGGCGCCAACGGTGCCCGCGTGCGCCTCGAGCCGCAGACCGGCTGGGACGCCAACGACCCGGCCGAGCTCGCCACGGTGCTGCGCGCCCTCGAGGGCGTCCAGGCCGACTTCAACGGCTCGTCCGACCGGAAGGTCTCGCTCGCCGACCTCATCGTCCTCGGCGGCAACGTCGCGGTCGAGCAGGCGGCCGCCGCCGGTGGCGTCACCGTCGAGGTGCCGTTCCGCGCGGGCCGCGTCGACGCCTCGCAGGAGCAGACCGACGTCGAGTCGTTCGGCTACCTCGAGCCGAGGTACGACGGCTTCCGCAACTACCTCGGCAAGACCGGTCGCGTGCCGGCCGAGTACCTGCTCCTCGACAAGGCCAACCTGCTGGGCCTCTCGGCCCCGCAGATGACGGTCCTCGTCGGCGGTCTGCGCGTGCTCGGCGCGAACACCGGCGGGTCGACCGTCGGCGTCCTCACCGACCGCCCGGGCACGCTGAGCAACGACTTCTTCGTCAACCTGCTCGAGCTCGGCACGACGTGGACGCCGACCTCCGAGGCGGCCGACCAGTTCACCGCGACGAACGCCGCCGGTGAGCAGACGTGGACCGGCAGCCGTGTCGACCTCGTCTTCGGCAGCAACTCCGAGCTGCGCGCCCTCGCCGAGGTCTACGCCAGCGACGACGCGTCGGAGAAGTTCGTCCGCGACTTCGTCGCCGCCTGGTCGCAGGTCATGGAGGCGGACCGCTTCGACGTGCGGTGACGACCGCCTGACGCGTCGCCCGCCAGGGCACGACGCGTCACGCTGCAGGCACGACGCGTCACGACGCGTCACGACGCGTCACGACGCGTCACGACGCGTCACGCCGCCCCACGATGCACGGGAAGGCCCGGTACCCCCTCGGTGCCGGGCCTTCGTGCGTGCGGCTAGAGGCTGCTCGTGGCCCGGGCCGTGCGGCCGTCGGGAGACTCCACGACCACCTCGACCGTGAGCGGGGCGACCGCCGGGAACCACACGGCATAGCGCCGGGCGCCGGCCGGCCCCCTGACCCGGACGGCGTGCACCAGGCCGTCGGCCGGGAACAGCGGCAGGCCCAGCGGGATGTCGGCGAGCACGAGGTCGGCGCTCGCGACGACGACGAGCGGGAACAGCGGCCCGACCGGCGGTCGGACCGGTCCCAGCGGCCCGGCCGGCGTCAGCGGTCCGATGGGCGGACGGACGACCGGCGGGCGCAGCGGGCCCATCGGCGGCAGCGACCCGACGCCCGGGGCCACGGGCCCCACCGGCGGCAACGGCCGGTCGGGTGGTGGCGGCACCGGCCCGACGACGGGGCCGACGAGCGGCCCGAAGCGACGCTTGAGGGCGCGCACGTGCATGACGACGCCCTCGGCGGCGGCGGCCGGCGCGTCGGTCTCGACGGCGGCGAGCACGCCCGTCGGCCGGGCGACGAGCCCCGTGATCGACACCGTGAACGGGGGCGGGGGCACCCAGGCCGGCACCGTGACGGTCCGTTCCGTCGTGCGCCCGAAGGGGTCGATGAGCCGGAGCGTCACGTCGACGGGGTCGGTGGCGACGGGCCGGGTGAACCAGGCGGCGAGAGCCGAGCGCCCGGAGGCCCGGGCTCCCCGCTCCAGGACCGTCGACGTCGAGGCCGCGGCCGGCGGGGTCGTCAGGGCGGTCTCGTCGAGCGACTCGAGCGGCACAGGCACGACGACGTCGCCCACCCCGGAGCCGGTGGTCGCGCCGAGGCGGTGCGACCCGCTCGCCGTGGCCCGGGCCGGGGCGCTCGTCGAGGAGCGCACGACGACGCCGCGGTGGTCCGAGCCCCAGATCTCGGCGGTCGGCACGTCGAGGTCGGGCGGGCCGGCGGGCGGCACGAGCACCGAGACGACGTCGGACGCGTCGGAGGTCTGGCCGCGGACGCCCTCGACGGGCAGGGTGTCGACCGGGCGAGCGACGGCGCGCACGAGCCAGGGGTCCCAGGCGGCGTCTCCGAGGCTTCCGGTCCAGATGCCTTCGTACACGGGCGAACCCGTGACCGGGTCCGGACCGCCGACGGTCGCGGTGACCACCGCCACGGGTGGCCCCATCGACTCGCGGTCGCGCGCGGCCTCCTCGGACCGGGTGGCGAAGACGAGGAACCGGTCGACCGGGATGCGGCTGGCCGAGAAGAGCGCGAGCGACACGGTGCCGTCGTCGTTCGGGGTGGCTCGTGCGAGCGGCGGCGCCGGGCGGCGCAGGCGCGGGGCGATCGCGGCCTGCAGGTGCAGGTGCGCGTCGGCGGTGCCGGTGCCCGGCCACGGCGGCTCGATGCCGGTCATCGTCTGGGTCGTCACGGTGAACAAGTGGATGTCGGTCGAACCCTTCGGCAGCTGCACGTCGTGCGCCGTCACCGACGCGTCGACCTCCGCGAGCCGTCGGAAGGCCGCCCGACGGGCGGTGTCGCCCATCCGGTCGTAGGCGTCCCAGAGGGCCGCGAGGCGCAGGCCCGGGGACGGCGACCCGGCCGAGCCGACCGGCACCGGAGGAGGTGTGTAGAGCCCTCCGGCGGCCTTGACGAGGGCCGTCTCCGACACCTCCCAGACGATCGAGGAGCGCACCGTCGCACCGGCCGGTAGCGACCACCGCACCCGCACGTGCGAGCAGCCCTGCGCGTCGAGGGTGCTGCCGAGCGGGACGCCCGGTGGCGCGGGAGGCGGCAGCGGTGTCACGGGCACCGGGCTGGCGGCCACGGCCCGGGCCGGGTTCGGAGCTCCCGGGACCCACGGCGTCGGGGACGCGCCGACGGCGAGGACACTGCGCAGCCACACCTGCACGCCCCACCGCTGCGTCGGGGTCCAGTCGAGCGACGGGATCGGCACCTCGACGGCGTAACGCCGCCCGCCGTCGCCCTGCCCGGGACCGGCCAGCACCACCTCGGTGCCGTCGGCCGACAGGCACGCGACGGTGCAGCCCGACGGCACCGGCGTGTCGGTCGGGAAGGCCAGGCCGAAGTCTCGCCGGAAGCATCCGGCGGGCGTCGCCAGGTCGGGGTCGAGACCGGCCGGTGGCGGGGCCGACGCGCTCGCCATCGGGTAGAAGAGCGCCGCGCCGACCAGCTGGGCCGGGGTGCGCTCGCTCCAGTCGACCGCAGCCTCGAGGCGCAGCGACGACGGGCAGGCGGCGGCGTTGCCGGTGAAGGTGCTGTCGAGGGCCAGGGAGATGACGCGTGGTGCCTGGGGGCCGGGTTCGTCACCCGAGTACGGCACGTCGCGCCAGGCCGACCACAGGCCGTGGATGTCGACGAGCGTCGCCGCGTAGCCGACGTCGCGCCCGCCGCTGCCGATGGGGATGTCGGCGGCGCCGTCGACGAACGCGATGCGGTCGTGCCCCGGATCGCCCTCGGGCCCGTCCGGGCTCAGGGTCAGCGGCCGGACGCCACCGGAGTCGCGTGGCGGCGCGAGGCACTCGCTCGTGAGCGACGACGCGTCCCAGCGGGCCAGCACGCCGGCCGACACGCGTCCGAAGCTGACGGTCGTCGGCAGGGCGTCCCAGGAGACGCGCACGCTCTCGCGCCACGGGTCGTCCGGGTGCTGCGGCCCGACGAGACCGGCCCGCCCCGCGGTGAGACCCGTCGGCGGCGCCGTCGCCGTGTGCGGCCCGACGACGGGGGCGTACGCGGCGTAGGTGCCCTTGCGGCGTCGGGGTGGGGGCGTGCGCGAGTAGTCGGCCGTCACCATGAAGTCGAGTCGCTCGGCGATGTCGGGCCAGCCGTCGAAGGGCAGCTTGGTGTCGACCGTGTACGTCGTGCCGAAGCCGGTCGCGAGGTTGAGCAGCGGGTCGGTCTGGGCCGGCAGCGTCAGCAGCGACAGCGGCCGGATGACGGCCGACGTGTCGAGGCTCGACGTGCGCGGCCCGTTGCTCGGCCCGGCCACCGCACGCGTCTCCTCGAGGGTGCGCTGGGTCCACTCCTGCACGCTCGCGCGGTAGAGCGGTTCGAGCTCGGGCAGCAGCTCGACCTGCACCTCCTTGACGAGGCCGTCGGGGTCGGCGGAGACCCAGGGCGGTGCGGCCCGCCCCGACTGGGTCATCGGCGACCACCCGAGCGGCGGGGCGCCGCGCGCGAGCCGGTCGACGGCCGCATCCCGCGGCGGTTTGAGGTCGCTGACGAGCCCCTGGTCTGTCGTGTCGTAGTCCGTTGCAGGCCAGGGCTGCTCGGCTGGGACTCCCACCACCTCCAGTGGCCGCCAGCCGGGGTCGTTGACGACGTCGACGAGGCTGCGGATGCGGACACCGGTGACCGACGCGTTGTCGACGCGAGCGAACGTCGCGCCGGAGCAGCGCAGCCCGACCGTCGTGGGACCGCTGCCGGCCGGCACGACGGCCGCGGCCACGACGTCGGCGAGGCTGCCGGTGAGCCGGTGCAGCGTGACGCGCACGGGCCGGGTCGCGTCGGACGGCGTCACCGACAGCTCGACGACGGCGGCCTCGACGTGCCACGCCGTGATCGGCGCCTCGCCGGCGCCCCCGGGTGCGGTGACCGTCGCGACCTTCGCCAGCGGGTCCTTCGGGATGCGCGCCCACACGGTGAACGGGGCGCGGGGCACGCCGAGCCGCGGGCTGCACGCCCACCACACGTGCAGGTCGCGCGATCGTCGCTTCGCCTCCTCGAGCTGGCGACCGGAGGGCATGAGCCTGTCGGCCAGCGGCGACTGCGACCGGTGCACCTGTTCGACCTGGGCCTCGAGGACGCGTCCCCAGTCCAGGCGCATCGCCTCGGCGCGGAAGAGTCGGCTGCTCGCGAGGCGTGCCATCAGTCCTCCACCTCCCAGGGGGCCCGGGAAAGGCCCATCCGTACGCAGGTCCGACGCTGCTCGGCCGCCCCCGCGAGGGGGTCTGCGGCGACGACGAGGTCGAGGCGCACCTCCTGCCCGCGCGAACCGGGCGCGAGCAGGGCGATGGCCCGCGTGTCGCCCGGGCACCGGATGATCCGGGTCACGGTCGCCCGTGGCAGGTCCCCACCAGCCACGGGCGCCGTGCTCCCCTGGAGCGAGAGCCAGTCGTCGCGAACGCCCTTCCACCACGTGTGAGTCGGGTCGCTCGCGTCGATCGGACCGGTGACCACCTCAGGCATGATGCGCGAGCGCCACACCGGCTCGCTGGACTCGACGACGAGCGCCACGGGCTGCGGCACCGGGTCGCCCGACCACAGCACCTCGACGGCCGGGAACGAGGGCACCTCGGGCACCGAGAGCCCAGCGGCCTGGTAGGCCGTGTCGACGTCGTCGCCGCTCGGTCGCAGCGGCAGCGCCGACAGCGCCGCGCCGGTCGGTACGAGCCGGCCGCGAACCGTGGCCGGAGCGACGTAGGCGACGAGGTCGTCGAGGCCGAGGAACCGCGACGTGGTGAAGCCGATGCGGTGGATGCGGTTGTCCGTCGAGATGCCCTCGCCCGGGGCCACGGCGTGGACGTCGACGAGGTAGTCGGTGAGCGGCTCGAAGTCGTAGGGCAGCGTCAGCACCTCCTGCAGCGTCCGCTCGCCGCTCGTGTCGATGCAGCGGGTCCCGTCGCCGCCGGAGGTCACGACGTCGCGAACCGCGTCCTCCCACGGCGTCAGCACCTGCAGCCCGGTCGCCGGCGTCAGCAGGGCCTCCGGGTCGAGGGTGATGTCGTAGGGGGACCCGGGGTCGGTCGAGCCGGGAGCCGGCGGGTGGGCGCCCGACGCCGACCGCACGACGGCCTCGAGGGAGCGCCCGTGCGCGTCGTAGAGGGCGGCGACCTTCTGCGTGGCGAAGGCGATCCGCACCGGCTCGCGGCAGAAGACGCCGACGTCGTCCATGCCGGGCGCCGTCGCGACGAGCCAGGGCGACAGGACCTTCGGGTAGTCGGAGGCGGCGTCGGTGCGGAAGCGGAACGACTGGGTCACGGCGGGCTGGCCGGTGCCCGTGTCGGTCGGCGCCGGCTGGTCGTCCTGCTTCATCCACGCGGCGGTCCACGTGACGGCCACGGTCCACGTCTGGCCCGGCTCGAGGAGGGCGCGGTCGTCGGGGTCCTGGGTCAGGGCGGTCTGCAAGGCGTCCTGGTCGGCCGAGGACGTCGAGCTGTCCCAGTCCTCGCGCCACGCCTCGGAGCCGACCAGCCCGGTGGCGGCGACGACGTAGAAGGGCTCGTCGAGCTTGGCGGCCACCTCGGGGCGCCAGCCGACGACGACGCTCGCCGTCGCGTCGGGCAGCTTCTCGAGGTCGACGAGCACGAACATGAGGCCGGAGCCGGAGGTGGCACGAAGGCGCGCGGCGTAGAGCCCGGCCCGCAGCACCGGGTCGACCCACGGTCCCGACGCGTCGAGCCACCGCGCCGGCAACGGGTGGCCGGCGCCGACGAGGTCGCCGCCACTGACAGGGCGGTCGAGCAGCACCGAGCGGTCGGCCGCCTCGGCGCGCAGCACGAGCCCGCCCCCCACGGCACGCTCGGGCACGAGCAGCAGGAACGTCGCGCCGCGCAGTCCGCCGTCGGGGGAGAACCGGACGGCGTCGCGCAGCTCCTCGGGAACGAACGTCGTTCTGGCCCAGGCCTCCTTGACCTCTTCGCGGTCCTCGTCGGTGCCCAGCGGCGCCGGGTCGAGGGAGTCGCGACGCGGGCTGCGCAGGACCGCACCCCGGCACCCGACCCCGGCCTCGCCGGCGTCCGGGCTCCACGCGGTCGTCGCACGGACGGCCATGACGTCGGGCAGGGGCGTACCGGCGTCGATGAGCGCGAGCGTCGCCGCGTCGCCGGTGGTCCACGCCGAGGCGGACGCGCTGGCGGTGAGCGCGGTGCCGGCGGCGAAGGACGTGGGCAGCCGGGCGTCGGACCGACGCGCCTTCACGCCGCGGCACGGCACGGCGTCGGCGAGCACGACGGCGGGGTCGGTGCCCTGGAGCAGGTCGACGTCGGGGTCGCCGCTGCGCCACGGCTCGGTGACCCGCATCAGGGCCTGGACCGGCGCCGACCGCGTCGTGGCCGGAGGGTCGGGCCAGGCGACGCCGTCGAGGCGCCACCCGGGCACGCTCGGCCCGGCCGGCTTGCCGTCGAAGGTCCACAGCACCGGCGCGGCCGGTGCCGCCGGGTGGCACACGGTGCCCCACCGCTCCGTGACGCTCGTCGTCAGCTGCTCGCCGTAGGGGATGGCCCGGGAGAACGGTGTCGGCAGCCAGTCGAGCAGGGCCAGCGCGGTCGTGGGCACCGACGTGCCCGCCGGCGCGCCGGTCCACCAGACGCTCGGCGTCTTGCCGGTCGGCGGGGCCGGGATGAGCGCGCCGCCCGTCAGCGTCACCGCCGACACGTCGTAGCGCCACCAGCGGTCGCCGATGCGGCTCCACGGGTTGGCGGCAGCGCCGTTCTGCCCCAAGGGGTTCCCGCCCATGACGCAGTTCGCGGCGACACGCGGTGGCGTCGAGAACGTCAGCACCGGAACGGCGTCGATCGGCACCACCGGCAGGGCCGGCGGGTTGGTGGCGTCCACGTCGACGCCGTCCCCGATCTTGGCGTCGACGGCCCGCTCGGTGGCGGTGCCCTCGACGAGCGCGGGCGAGCGCGACACGAGGGCGAGGCCGGCGACGAGCGGCTTGGCCTTCGGGTTGTCCTCCGGCGCGGCGCCGATGGTCAGCGACACGCAGCCCTTGATCGAGAAGAAGAACAGGTCGATCTCGCCGCACACCTCGCCGTGCACGTACGGGTCGTCGCGGACGACGCCGTCGACGGTCCGCTTGCCGACCATGACGGTCAGCTCGGCCGAGGCGCCGATGCTGATGACGAAGAGGCGCAGCTCGCCGCGGGCGTAGATCTTGCCGGCGATGAAGAACGGGTCGAACCCGACGATGGCGTCGAACCCGGCCGCGACCTCGAGGTAGAGGCCGACCGACTTGCTGCCCATGAGGACGGCACTGATGTGGAACCCGGTGGCGATGGCGAGGCCGTTCGGCGCCGCGGGCAGCCCGTCGACGGGCAGCTGCGCGTGGGTGATCCCGTTGCCGTGGATCATGAGGTAGCCGCTGCCGGTGATGACCTCGAGCACCTCGACGGTGACCCGGTCCTGGTAGTTGCCGAGCTCGACGAGCCACGACTCGACGTCGTTCGTGTCGAAGAACGCGGTGACCGGCACGCGGACCTTGAGGATCTTCTCGATCTGGTACTCGGCGACGATGCCGATGGTGATGGTCCCGCGGCCGAAGTCGAGGTCGAGCACGGCCAGGAACGTCGCGCTCTGGTTGGCGTCCTTGAGGGCCGGCGGCATCTTGATGACGTCGGCCTTCATGACGAACAGCAGGCGTGGCCCCGGTACCTCGATGATGACGAGACCCTTGAGGTGGATGACGTAGCCGCCCTCGAGCGTTCCCACGAGAACACCTGCGGCGAAGGCGAACCCGCCCTGGTGCAGCTCCCAGCCGGCGCCGTCCATGACGCCCCCGGGGCGGCCGAGCTGGTCGCGCAGCCAGTCGAGGGCCGGCACCTGGCCGGTGCCCTCGATGCGCTGGTGGTTGATGCCGACCCCGACGAGGAAGCCGTAGATGCCCAGGCCCGAGCTGCCGAGCACGAGCGGCACCGGGAACTCGATCTCGGCGCCGAGCAGCACGCCGCTGACGCCGCCGGCCTGGCGGAAGGTGAAGGTCAGGCTGCCGCGGATCTTGACCGGGACGATCTGCACGTCGATGGCGCCGGAGAAGCCGCCCGGCTCGATCGAGACCTCGCCCCGCCCGGTGATGACGTTGGGGATGTCGATCGACGCGGCGAGCTTGGTGATCTGCAGGTCGAGCGGCGGCCCGTCGACGCGAGCCCGCACCCGGATGGTCTCGATGGTGATGATGCCGAGGTCGAGCCCGAGGCCCACCTCGACCTCGAGGTAGGTCGGGTTGTCGCGGCTGACCCGCACGCCCATGATGCGCAGCACGCTGTCGAGCGGCGGCACGGCGTGCATCGACCCGGCCGGGATGTCGAGCGAGTAGCCCTTGCTCGGGTCGAAGACCGGCAGCGGCACGTAGTCGAGCGACCCGCCCGAGCCGGTGCCCCACTGCGACCGGACGCCGATCGCCTTGTACCGCGTCGTCACCGGCATGTTCGGGTCGATCCGCACGAGGGTGAGGTCGAACCAGAACGCCACCTCGACGTCGAGCAGCACGCTGACCGCGGTGCCGCGGTCGCTGACGGTCGTGATGCCGTCGGCGCCGAGGACGCCCTGCGACACGATGACCTCGGCGCCGCGCAGCGTCAGCCGCTTGGTGTGCAGCAGGTCGCTCGCCCCCAGCGCGACCGACCCGAGCGCCACCACGGCCCCGGCGGCCGGTGACAGCTGCGTGGCCGACGACGTCAGCGGGGCGAGGACGCTCAGCGCGCCGAGGATGTCGAGCGTGACCGGGTGCGCCTGCGAGTCGCGCATCTCGGCGAGGCCGTCGAGGTCGCCCTCCTTGGCTCGGAACTCGCCGGTGATGTCCCACGAGCCCTGGTCCTCGGCGATGCGCAGGCGCACCAGGAAGGTGCAGATGCCGTCGCTGGGGTTGGGCCGGTCGCCGGCGCGCAACGGCTCGGCGCCGTGGGCGGCGAGGCGTCGTTCGGTGGCGGTCTCGATGTCGAACTCGCCGTAGACCTCGCAGCGCACGAAGGTGCTGCGCACCAGCTCGACCCGGGCACCGAGCAGGTGGAAGCAGTCGGGCCGGCCGGGCTGGTGCGGAGCCGGGTCGTCGTCGTGGGTCGGTGGCGGCGCGTCGCGGTGCAGGTCGCCGGTCACGGTGACGGCTGCCGGACCGGCCGCGGAGGTCGCGGTCGCGTGCCACCAGCGCGGCGCCGCGGGGTCGCTGCTCACCTGGGCCGGGCCGTCGCCGTGGGCGGTGCCGCGCGTGACGTTCGTGTAGCCGGCTGCGCCGAGCGCGTCGACCATGGCGGTGAGGCGGCGCTCGCTCAGCGCCTGGTTGTGGCCGGGCTGCTGCTCCTGGCCCTCGTACGAGGCGAACCCGTCGACGGTCAGGGCGGTTCCCGCCCCCACGACCGACCGGCGCGCAGTCGCGTCGGTGATGAACGACGGACCTGCCGAGGGGTGGGTCCGGTCGGTCGCGGGGGAGGCGTTGAGGTTGCTGGGGTTGACGGCGTAGTCGTGGCCCTCGCTGGGGCTCGGGTGGTCGAAGAGGAAGTAGGCGTCGAGCTGCTGCTGGGCCGCGCTCGTCGTCGCCGTGACACTGACGGTGGCGCCCGAGCCGACGTCGATGTCGGCCTCGGTGGCGGCTGCCTGGCTCCCCGGGCTGCCGCCGGTCCACGACCAGTCGGCGGCGGCGCCGCTGGCGAGGGCGACGCGCGCGCTCGTGCCGGTCTGCGACACGATGACGATCCGCGTCGCCTCGTGCGAGGTGTCGGTGACCGTGACCGGC
>JAEWFB010000082.1 GCA_023389095.1 Actinomycetes bacterium | reverse complement strand
CGCCGAGGCCGCGAGGTGCAGCGACTCCCCCGCCGCCTGCCAGGCGCGCGCCGGGCCGACGACGGCGCGCCGGCCGCGCAGGGCCCGGTCCAGGTCGCGACGCCGGACGCGTCGGTTGCCGAAGGGGTAGACGACGACGACGTCGGTGCCGCGCTCGGCCACGAGGCCGTCACGGCCGATGGCGGCGCGCAGGCCCTCGACGTGGGGCGAGGGCACGAGGCCGACGACGACGCGCTCGGGCAGGGTCCAGCCCACCGCCGCGGCGAGCCGGGCCACACCACCGTCGCTCGAGTCGCCGCGCAGGATCGACTCGAGCAGCTCGGCACGCAGCCGCTGCTGCTCCCCGGCCCGCTCGGACTGCTCCTGGGCGTAGCCCTGTGCACTCGCCGCGGAGAGCTCGTCGATGTAGGCGAAGAGCGACTCGCCGAGCGACAGGAGGGCGTCGGGGGGCATCTGCGACACGTCGACGGTGCGCGAGATGGCCCGGAAGGTCACGCGGGCGCCGTAGCGGTAGGCGGCGAGCAACGCCTCGAGACTGCGACCGGAGCGCACCTCACCGCGGCCGAGGTTCTCGTAGACCCACTTGCCGTCCTCGGAGAGGGCCGGAAGGCGTGTCCCGGGCAGGTCGAGGAACCGGTGCAGCGCCACCTGGACGCCCTGGCGCACCCCCTGCCCGAAGCGTCCTTCCATCGGCATGGCGTAGACCGGGACGTCCTGCGGGATGCCCTCGATGATGGCCTCGACGATGTCCGGGACGACCGGGCGCAGGATACGGCTGATTTCGGCGGGCAGAGACAACCACGGCGGGTCAGACGTGGCGTACGCCACTTCGGCCTCCTGCTTTTTGTCGCGAGGCAACAGATTCCTGTCCCAAAGAGTACGCCGCGACCCAAGATCCCGGGCCCCCTTCGCTGCCACCATGGAGGTATGAGCCAGCTGCGAGCACTTCGGCGCATGGCGTCCGTCCTCACCACCCCCCTCGACCCCGAGGACTTCTTCGCCCTCGTCAACCCGCTCTCGTCCGCGCGGCAGCTGCGTGGCGTCGTCACGCGCGTCGTGCGCGAGACCGCGGACTCGACGACGATCCACTTCCGTCCCGGCCGCGGCTGGAACGCCCACGAGGCCGGCCAGTGGGCCCGCATCGGGGTCGAGATCGACGGCGTCCGCCAGTGGCGCAGCTACTCCCTGTCGGCGGCCGCCGGCCACGACCCGGCCATCACCGTGACGGCGATCGGCACGGTCTCCACCGCCCTGGCCCGCGACACCCGCGTCGGCGACGTGCTCTTCCTCGACGTCCCGCAGGGCGACTTCGTGCTGCCGGGCCACCCGCGTCCGCTGCTCATGCTCACCGCAGGCAGCGGCCTGACGCCCGTCATGTCGATGATCCGCACGCTCGTGCCGCGCCGGCCCGATGCCGACGTCGTGCTCGTGCACTGCGCGCGCACGCGCGGGGACGCCCTGTTCCACGACGAGCTGCTCGAGCTCGCCGACCAGTTCCCCGGCCTCACCGTCCGGCACTGGTTCACCCGCGAGCACGGCCCCTCCGCCGAGGACGCCGGGCGCCGCCTCGACCTGTCCTCCACCACCGACCTCGACGCCCTGTGCCCCGACTGGCGCACCCGCAAGGCCTTCGCCTGCGGCCCGACCGAGCTGCTCGACGACGCCGAGGCGCTGTGGGAGCGCGAGGGCATCGACGGCACCGACGACACCGGTGCCGACCTCACCATCGAGCGCTTCGCTCCCGTCCTGCTGCCGGGAACCGGCGGGGAGGGTGGGGTCGTTGTCTTCGAGAAGTCCGACAAGGAGGTCGAGGTCGGCGGCGACGTGCCGCTCCTCGACGCTGGAGAGGGCTGCGGCGTCGTCATGCCGAGCGGGTGCCGCATGGGCATCTGCCGCAGCTGCCTGACACCGCTCGTGGCCGGCAAGGTCCGCGACCTGCGCACCGGAGAGGTGCACGGCGACGAGGGCGAGCTGATCCAGACCTGCGTCAACGCGGCCGCCGGGCCCGTCCACCTGGACATCTGAGAAGGGATCCAACCGTATGACCACCACCGTGAACCGACCCGCCACGACGACGCCCACCGGCGCGTCCGCGGACGACGCCGCGATCCGGCCCAGGAAGCCGATCCTCGCCTCCGCCGGTGGCCCAGCGAAGCGCCCGAGCGCGGCCGCGCACCTGTCCGACGAGGACGTCGAGCGCCTCGGCCAGGAGCTCGACGCCCTGCGTGACCGCATCATCGCCTCGCGCGGCGCCGACGACGCGGCCTACATCCGCCGGGTCATCCGCATCCAGCGCACCCTCGAGGTGGCCGGCCGCGCCACGCTGCTGCTGTCGAAGAAGAAGTCCGCGTTCGTCGCCGGCACCGCGATGCTGTCGGTGGCCAAGATCCTCGAGAACATGGAGATCGGCCACAACGTCCTGCACGGCCAGTGGGACTGGATGCGCGACCCCGACATCCACTCGACGACGTGGGAGTGGGACTTCGTCACGCCCGCCTCGGCGTGGAAGCACACCCACAACGACCTGCACCACACGTGGACCAACGTGCTGGGCAAGGACAAGGACGTGGGCTACTCCATCCTGCGCATGGACGAGGACCAGCCGTGGCACCCCGGCAACCTCGGCAACCCGCTCTACAACATGGTCCTGGCGCCGTTCTTCGAGTGGGGAATCGCCATCTACGACCTCGAGCTGGAGGCGGTCAAGGAGGGCGAGAAGTCCAAGGACGCCCTCAAGAAGGACCTCAAGGCCATGGGCCGCAAGGTGCTGCGCCAGTTCACCAAGGACTACGTCGCGACCCCGCTCGCCGCCGCGCCGTTCGGCTCGGGCCGGCAGGCCCTGCTCGGCACCTTCACCGCCAACGCGATCCGCAACGTCTGGGCGCACTCGGTCATCTTCTGCGGCCACTTCCCCGACGGTGTCGACACCTTCACCGAGGAGGAGATCGAGGGTGAGACCCGCGGCGACTGGTACATCCGCCAGATGCTCGGCTCGGCGAACATCTCCGGCAGCAAGCTCATGCACATCATGACGGGCAACCTGTCGCACCAGATCGAGCACCACTGCTTCCCCGACCTGCCGAGCAACCGCTACGCCGAGGTCGCCGTCGAGCTGCGCGAGATCTGCCAGCGCTACGGCCTGCCCTACACGACCGGCCCGCTGCCCCGTCAGGTCGCGCAGGCCTGGGCCAAGGTCTTCCGCCTCGCGCTGCCCCCGCGCAAGCCACGCCGCCTGCCCAAGCAGGCCGTCAACGCCGCGGTGCCGCCCCGCCGGGCGACCCTGCCGATCGCGGCCCATGTCCGCTGACGCGTCGACGGCCGGCTCGTCGCCTCTCGGGGGCGGCGGGCCGGTCGCCTCGTTCTTCGACCTCGACCGCACCCTGATCCGCGGTTCGGCCAACTACCCGCTCGCCATCGCCGCCTTCCGCGGCGGCCACGTGCCGTGGCGCGACCTCGTCAAGGACACCGTCAACGCGATCTCCTTCCACCGCAAGGGATCCACCGACGCCGGGTCCGACGCGCTGCGGGAGCGGATCCTGCGTGCCGTGGCCGGCATCCGGCAGGCCGACATCATCCACCTCACGGACGCCATCGTTCCGGGCATCGTGCGCAAGGCCATCCCGGCGTCGATGACGCTGCTGTCCGACTGCAAGGCTCTCGGGCACGACCGCATCGTCGTGTCGGCCTCTCCCATCGAGCTCGTGAGCCGCATCGCCACCGCGCTCGGGCTCGAGGGCGCCGTCGCCACCCGCAGCGAGCTCGACGACGAGGGGCGCTACACCGGGCACCTGTCCGGCGAGTTCTGCTACGGCGCCGGCAAGGTCGTCGAGATCGAGAAGCTGGCTGCCGAACGGGGCTACGACCTCGACCGGTGCACCGCGTACAGCGACTCGGTCAGCGACCTGCCGATGATGGAGCGCGTCGGGCAGGCCGTGGCCGTCAACCCCGACCGCGAGCTGCGCGAGATCGCCCGCGAGCGCGGCTGGCGCGTCGTCGAGGTCGGCCGCAAGCGTCACTGACCGCCGGCGGGCCGGGGGCCTGCCCCTCGGGCCGGTCCTGCTCCTGCGCGACCACGCCCGTCGTGGCCGAACCGGCCCACGGCGTCGGTGGTCCGTGCCAGAATCCACCGCGTGCGACAGGGGAACGGGGCGCGCGCGTCGACGACGCGCCGGGGAGCGGTCATGCTCGGGCTGGCCGTCGCCGCGGCGTGCCTGACCGGCTGCGGCACACCATCCGGCGGCGCCGGCCAGGCCACCACCGTGGGCCCGACGCCCACCGTCGAGGGCACCGGCTGGTTCTCCTACGGCCCCCTGCCCACCACCGCGTCCACCACCGCACCGACGGGCGCCCTGCCGCCGACGACCATGAAGGGCCACGCCATGACCACCGACGAGTTCTGGCAGGTCGTCGACCACGTCAGCGGACCCGACCCCGACGCGGCCGCGAGCGTGCTCGAGGCGGAGCTCGCCCGGATGGACGACGCCACCATCGCGGCCTTCGGCGCGGAGTACTACCGGCAGATGCTGCGGTCGAACACGTGGCTGCATCTGGCAGCGGCCCAGACGGTCATGGGCTTCACGAGCGACGACGTGTTCCGCAACTTCCGCACCTGGACGCTCTTCCAGGGCCGGGTGGTCTACGACGCCTTCGTCGCCGACCCCGACTCGCTCGCCGGGCGTGGCCCTCGCGACGACGAGCAGGTGGGGATGGCCGAGGAGCTCGAGTACCTTCCGGTGCAGACCTGGGAGCAGCACACCGGCACCGACCCGTTCGAGGCGGGTTCGGGCTGGCCGGAGGACCCCGAGTCCTTCGCCCAGCCGACCGGCAGCCGCCTCACCGAGCAGCAGCGCGCCCAGCGGCTTCCCCGGCTGTCCGCGGCCTACGTCGGCGGCGGCGCCGACGGCGGCGCCGTGCCCGTCACGCCGCGCTGAGGCAGGCGATGGCGGCGGCGCGGCACGCCCACCGGCTCGTCACAAGGAGGTCTCGTCACCAGGAGGTCTCGTCACCAGGAGGTGTGCAGCGGGCGCCCCTCGGCGAAGCCTGCGGTGCTCTGCAGCCCGACGACGGCGCGCTCGTGGAACTCCTCGAGCGTCCGGGCGCCGGCGTAGGTGCAGCTGCTGCGCAGCCCGGCGATGATCTCGTCGATGACGTCCTCGACCGACGGGCGCGCCGGGTCGATGTACATCCGAGCGCTGCTGATGCCCTCCTCGAACAGCGACTTGCGCGCCCGGTCGTAGGCGCTGTCGCTGGCCGTGCGGTTGCGCACCGCCCGCGAGCTGGCCATGCCGAAGGACTCCTTGTACATGCGGCCGTCGTTGTCGGTGTACAGGTCACCCGGCGACTCGAGCGTGCCGGCGAACCACGAGCCGATCATGACGTTCGAGGCGCCGGCCGCCAGCGCGAGCGCGACGTCGCGCGGGTGGCGCACGCCACCGTCGGCCCAGACGTGCTTGCCGAGCTCCCTTGCGGCCGTGGCGCATTCGAGCACTGCTGAGAACTGCGGACGGCCCACCGCCGTCATCATGCGGGTCGTGCACATGGCGCCCGGCCCGACCCCGACCTTGACGATGTCGGCACCGGCCTCGATGAGCTCGCGCGTTCCGGCGGCCGACACGACGTTGCCGGCCACGACCGGCACGCGCGGGTCGAGCGCGCGGACCGCGCGCAACGCGTCGAGCATCTTGTCCTGGTGGCCGTGCGCGGTGTCGATGACGAGCACGTCGGCGCCGGCGTCGAGCACCTCGGCCGCCTTGGCGGCGACGTCGCCGTTGATGCCGACCGCTGCGGCGACGCGCAGCCGGCCCGACGCATCGAGGGCAGGGCTGTAGAGGCCGGCGCGCAGGGCGCCCCCGCGGGTGAGGATGCCGACGAGCTCGCCGGAGTCGGACACGACGGGCGCGACCTTGCGTCGGGCCTCGGCGAGGCGCTCGAAGGCGTCCTTGGGGCCAATCGACTCGGGCAGCACGACCATGTCCTCGCGCATGACGTCGTGCACCTGCGTGTACCGGTCGACGCCGGTGAGGTCCTTCTCGGTGACGATGCCGACGGGCTTGGGGCCGTCCACGACGACGGCGGCGCCGTGGGCCCGCTTGTTGAGCAGGACGAGGGCCTCGCCGGCCGTCATGTGCCGTTCCAGCGTGATGGCCGTGTCGTGGACGAGATGGCGCTGCTTGACCCAGCCGACGACGTCGCGGACGACCTCGGTCGGGATGTCCTGGGGGATGACGGTCACGCCGCCGCGCCGGGCCACGGTCTCGGCCATGCGGCGACCCGCGATGGCCGTCATGTTCGCGACGACGAGCGGGATCGTCGTGCCCGTGCCGTCGACGCTCGAGAGGTCGACGTCGAGCCGGCTCGTCACCGACGAGCGGCTCGGCACCATGAAGACGTCGTCGTAGGTCAGGTCTAGCTGGGGCTGGAGGCCGTTGAGGAACTGCACGAGAGACCACTGTAGGCGGTGGTGCCCGCTCCACGGCCCGACGTCCGCGGCCTCTGTCAGGGTCCTCCCGGATCGACCCCTGAACCGACCACGATTCTGGCCCGGTTCCCTGTTGCCGACGGCCCCGGGCTCCTAGCGTTGACAAAGGTGGTGACGCCTCCGCGAGCGTCTCCAGAGAAGGGGAATCGCCATGAACGACAGCAGAACCGGACAGGTCGGACGGTTGGCCCGCATCCCTTCCTCCCGCGTGACGAAGTGGCTCGTCGTCGCGTTCTGGATCGTCGTCGTCGGGCTGCTCGCCGGCCCGGCCGGCAAGCTCCAGGGGGCCCTGAACAACGAGGCGTCCTCGTGGCTGCCCGAGGACGCCCAGTCGACGCAGGTGGTCAACCAGATCGCGGCGTTCCAGGACAAGAACGAGTTCCCAGCCGTCGTGGTCTACGAGCGTCCGAGCGGAGTCACCCCGGCAGACCTCGCCGCGGTGTCGGCCCAGGTCGCGAAGTTCAACGACCTCCCCTCGGTCAAGAAGGACGCGGTCGGGCCGATCCCGTCGCAGGACAAGCAGGCCCTGCAGGTCATCGTCCCGGTCGATGCCGGCTCCGACGGCTGGGAGTCGCTCGGCACCGCCGTGACCCAGATGAAGGACATCGCCAAGGACACCCCGGCCGGCCTGTCGATGCACGTCACCGGCCCGGTGGGGTATGCCGCCGACTCGTCGGAGGCGTTCTCCGGGATCGACGGCA
Organism: Actinomycetes bacterium; assembly: GCA_023389095.1. Taxonomy (GTDB): domain Bacteria; phylum Actinomycetota; class Actinomycetes; order Actinomycetales; family Dermatophilaceae; genus Monashia. The sequence continues at coordinate 20,916 of JAEWFB010000082.1, read as the reverse complement.
AGCTGCTCTACAGCGCCGCTGCCGTGGTCATCCTCATCCTGCTCATCACCTACCGCAGCCCGATCCTCTGGATCCTGCCCGTCGCCTCGGCCGCCGTCTCCCTGTTCATCGCCCAGGGCGTCATCTACTTCCTCGCCGACAGCGGCACGCTCACCGTCAACGCGCAGAGCTCGGGCATCCTCACCGTCATCGTCTTCGGCGCGGGGACCGACTACGCCCTGCTGCTCGTGGCGCGCTACCGCGAGGAGCTGCGGCGCCACGAGGACCGGCACGAGGCCATGGCCTTCGCCCTGCACCGTGCCGGGCCGGCCATCTTCGCCTCGGGCTCGACGGTCATCGCCGGGATGCTCTGCCTGCTCTTCGCGACGATGAGCTCGACCAAGGGCCTGGGTCCCGTCGCCGCCATCGGCATCGCCGTCGCCCTGCTCGTCATGCTGACGTTCCTGCCTGCCCTCCTCGTGGTGTTCGGGCGCTGGTTCTTCTGGCCGGTGCGGCCGTCGTACGGCTCCGTCGACCACACCCGCGACGGCTTCTGGGCCAAGGTGGGCGCCCGGATCGCCCGCGCCCCGCGGCAGACCTGGATCCTCACGTCGGTGCTCCTCGCGGTCGCCGCGCTCGGCATCCTCCAGCTCAACGCCGTCGGTCTGCAGAACAAGGACTCCTACTACACGAAGCCGCAGTCGGTCATCGGCGAGGAGATCGCCGCCAAGCACTTCCCGGCCGGCGCCGGGTCACCGGTGCTCATCCTCGCGAACACGCCACAAGCAGCTGCGGTCAAGAGCGCGGTCACGTCGGTCGAGGGCGTCTCCCAGGTCGCCGATCCCGTGTCACGAGAGGGCCGCTCGCTCATCCAGGCCACCCTGAAGGACGCCCCCGACTCCGACGCGGCGGCCGCGACCGTCGGCCGGGTCCGCGACGCGATCGCCACGGTGCCGGGTGCGGATGCGATCGCCGGCGGGGACACCGCCACTCGCGTCGACACCCTCCAGGCGTCCTCCGCCGACAACGTCCGCATCATCCCGATCATCCTCGGCGTCGTGCTGCTGATCCTCGTGCTGCTCCTGCGGGCGCTCACGGCACCGCTCGTGCTCGTCGGCACGGTCATCCTGTCGTTCGGCGCAGCGATCGGCTTGTCCGCGTTGGCCTTCCACAACGTCTTCCACTTCGCCGGGGCGGACACGTCGTTGCCGCTGTTCGTCTTCGTCTTCCTCGTCGCCCTCGGGATCGACTACAACATCTTCCTGATGACCCGCGTCCACGAGGAGTCCAAGCAGGTCGGCGTGCGGCGTGGCGCGCTCATCGGGCTGGCCGCGACCGGTGGCGTCATCACGTCGGCCGGGCTCGTGCTCGCGGGCACCTTCGCGGTGCTCGCGACGCTGCCGGTGGTGGCGTTCGCCGAGATCGGCTTCGCGGTCGCGCTCGGCGTGCTGCTCGACACGCTCGTCGTCCGTTCCGTGCTCGTCACCGCGCTCAACCTCGACATCGGCGGCCGGATGTGGTGGCCGAGCCGCCTGGCCCGGGACGACGCCCGCCTGGCGGCCGAGGCCGACGCCGCAGCGTCCGCGCCGACGGAGGGCGAGCCCGTTTCTGCCGCCGGCGTAGGCCGTTGACCAGCCGATGCAACGGAGTAATCATGATTACATGATTACGAACGAGGCACAGGAACGGGTGCGCGGCTGGTTCGCCGGCCGCCTGCCCGAGGAGTGGCGCCGCGAGGCGCCCGAGGTCACGGTCGACCGTGAGGAGATCACGGTCCGGCTCACCATCGACGACGTCGACCTGCCCGACGGCTCGAGCGACGCGGAACGGGCCGAGGCCCGCGCCGGGCGTGCGAAGGCCTTCCGCGAGGACACCCGCGGTCGCCGCATCGAGATCGCCCGCGAGGCCGAGCACCGGTTCGAGCGCAAGGTGTCGTGGGCGGTCCGGGTCGGCGACCACGGCGAGCTGTGGACGCACGTCGCCGCCCCCACGATGACCCGCCTGCGCCAGCCCGAGCGCCTCGTGCTCGACACGCTCGTCGAGGCCGGCGTCGCCCGGTCGCGCGCCGAGGCGCTCGCCTGGTGCGTCAAGCTCGTCGGGCAGCACGAGAGCGACTGGCTCGGCGAGCTGCGCGAGGCGATGGCCCACGTGGCCGACGTCCGCACGAAGGGCCCGTCCGCCTAGGCAGGACCCCGTCGGACGTTCCCCTGGTCCGCGGTGACCCGCCGCGATCGGGCGCGACGAAGCACCTCGACCCGAGAGCGACCCAGATCAGCTCGAGTCAGCCCTTGGAGCCCTCGCCCTCGCCCTGCTGGTCGCTGCCGCGCTTGATGGCGGAGATCTCGAACTCGAGGGAGATCTTCTCGGAGACGAGCATGCCGCCGGAGTCGAGCGGCATGTTCCACTCGAGGCCGAAGTCGCGCCGGTTGATGCGGCGTGAACCCTCGAACCCGGCGCGCAGCGCGCCGGCCGCGTCGGTCTCGACGCCGATCATCTCGAGCGGGATCGTCACCGGCTTGGTGATGTCGCGGATCGTGAGGTTGCCCGAGATCATGTAGGCGCGCTCCTCGACCTCCTCGATCTGCGTGCTCTCGAAGCGGATCTCGGGCCACTTCTCGACGTCGAAGAAGTCGGGGCTGCGCAGGTGGTCGTCGCGCTGGTCGTTGCGCGTGTCGACGCTCTGGACCTTGAGGATGACCTCGGCGTAGGACTTGGACATGTCGTCGAGGTCGGCGTAGAAGCGGCCCGTCACGTCGTTGAAGGACCCACGCACCGTCGTGACCATGGCGTGCCGTGCCGAGAACCCGATGCGCGTGTGGGCCGGGTCGAAGTCCCAGTCCCCGTTGAGCACGGAACCGTTCTCCGTCATGGTTGTCTCCTGCAGGCGTGAAGGGTGAGTCGCGGCAGTGTCTCACGACTCATCTCGGTGAGGGGTGCACGACTCGGACGCCGTGCGCGCGCCCGCCCCCGCGAGCCCGTTTCGAGTGTCGTACCCGCTACCGACGATGACGCACCAGAGCGCCGAAAGCCAATCCGGCACGAGACGGGCACGGCCCCGCGTGACCGTGGATCGGCGTCCGGCCGGGTCGGAGAGGCCTGCCGGTGTGCGCTATAGTTGGCGTCGCCCGGAGCGATCCGGGTATCTGTTTGCGCAGATCCGGCCAGGTAGCTCAGTTGGTACGAGCGTCCGACTGAAAATCGGAAGGTCGGCGGTTCGACCCCGCCCCTGGCCACCACCCCGGAACCGCAGGCCAGCACCTCGCTGACCTGCGGTTCTGTGCGTGTGGCGTGGCTCCCGATGACCCGGGCCACGTGGGTCGCCGGCGGTCGGGTCAGGCGTGAGGCCCCAGGACGCAGTCCACCTACTGTCCGCCGCCGGCCTCCTCGAGCTCTGCATCGCGCTCCGCGACCTCGAGCGCGAGGCCGAGCGCCTCCACGATCCGACCCGTGGCCGCGACGACGCGGACGGTCCCGACGATCGGTGCGATCGCCGACAGGACGCCGCGGACGTCGTCGACGTCGAGCCCTGCATCGCTCGCAGCAGCGAGGTTCGTCAGGTACGAGAAGGGCGGCGCGTCGACGGCGACCAGCGCCGCGATGCGGACGAGCATCAGGGTCCCGGGATCCAGGCTGGAGGTGTCGACCGAGTCGGCCGTCATCCGAGCCAGCAGGTCGAGGACCGGCGCCTCCGTGGCAGGTTCCGTCATGGTTCTCCCTTTCGTTCGGGGACCCGGTGGCGGGCCCAGCCTCCATGACAGCCGCGTCGACGGCCCCTGGCATCACCCGGCCCGGATGAACGACGCCGCCCGACAGCTCGTCCTGCTCGCCGCGGACGCTCGGCCCCAGTGCGGCGATACGCCCACGGCCCGCGGCACCGGTCGGTCATGATGGGCTCGAGGTCGGCACGAACGGCCGCACCACGGCGTCCACGTTCCACGACCGAGCCTCCCGACGCGTGTGGGCGGTGATCTGGGTGGACGCGGAAGCGACGCAGACAGGCAGTGGCACCCCGGCAGAGGCGCCCTTCAACGGCAGGCTCGCGATCCTGCTCGCGATGGCGATGTTCGTGCTCGTCGTCGACACCTCGCTGATGAACGTGTCGATCTCCGCGGTCGTGCGCGACCTCGACACCACGGTGAGCGGGGTGCAGTCGGCCATCGCGCTGGAGGCACTGGTCTCGGCGGCCTTCATCCTCATCGGCAGCAAGGTCGGGGACCTGTTCGGGCGCAAGCGGGCCTACGTCCTCGGGCTGCTCGGCTATGCCGTGGGGGCGATCGCGATGACGCTCGCCCAGGGCCTGACGGCGATCATCGTGTTCTGGGCGCTGATCGGCGGCATCGGGGCGTCCCTGCTGCTGCCGTCGATGCAGTCGCTGATCCACGGCAACTTCGAGGGCGACGCGCAGAAGCGCGTCTACGCCCTCGTCGGCGCGGCAGCGGCGATCGCAGCCGCCGTCGGACCGCTGATCGGCGGGTTCATCACGACGTTCCTGTCGTGGCGCGTCGGCTTCCTGCTCGAGGCGGTGATCATCGCGGTCGTGCTGTCGGGCATCGGGCTGGTCAAGGACGTCCCCTACACGGGCGAACGCAAGATCGACCTCGTCGGCTCTGCGCTGTCGGTCGTGGGGATGGGCGGGCTCGTGCTCGGCATCCTCGTGTGGCAGGAGGGCGGCGAGTTCGTCGTGGCCCTGCTGCTCCTCGGCTGCGCGGCGCTCGCCGGTCTGGCGTACTGGCTGCGGCGGCGCAAGAGCCGTGGCCAGGCGACGCTGCTCGACCCGGACCTGTTCGCCTCCAAGCCGTTCCGACTCGGCATCTCCGGCCAGATGATGCAGCAGATCGCCCTCGGCGGCACGATGATCGCGCTGCCCATCTACCTGCAGATGGTGCTGGAGTACAACGCCCTCGAATCGGGCCTGTCGATCGCGCCGCTGTCGCTGAGCATGTTCGCGATCGCGCTGCTGGCCGGGCGGCGGGCCGGCGACCGGCGACCGGCCGGGATCATCCGCGTCGGGTTCGCGCTCCTGCTCGTGGGGATCCTGGCGGTGCTGCCGATCGTGCCGCGCGCGACCTCGGGCTGGGCCCTGGCGATTCCGCTCGTGATCGCCGGGTCGGGGCTCGGCCTGCTCGTGTCGCAGCTGAACAACTACACGCTGTCGCCGATCACCGAGGAGCGGGTCAGCGAGGCGGCCGGGGTCAACTCCGCGGGAGGCTCGTTCGGCCTCTCGTTCGGACTCGCCTTCGCCGGCGCCATCATGCTGGCGACCCTGTCGTTCACGTTCACGAACATGGCGCAGTCGAGCACCGTCCTGCCGCCCGAGCACCAGCAGCAGGTCGCCACGGTCCTCGAGGAGGACGCCGAGGTGATGAGCAACACCGCGCTCCAGCAGCAGCTCGCCGGTCAGCCACCGGAGATCCAGGCCGAGATCGTCCGGATCAACACCGCGGCGCGACCGAGGGCGCTGCAGGTGGCCTTGCTCGTGCCGGTCCTCGCCGCCCTGCTCGGGCTGCTCAACTCCTTCCGGATGTTCCGGCTCCCCGACCCCAAGCCGTCCGGCGCAGCAGAGGGGACGATGCTCGGCTGAGGCTGCTCGGCTGACCTGCCCGGCCGAGGCCGCTCCACCGACGTGCGCGCGCCACCATCCGGCCGCGGACGACGCCGCAGGTCAGCGTGACGCTGACCTGCGGCCTCCCCCCTCGGTCGGCCCTCCCCGCCGACGCCTGCCGCGCCTACGGCGCCACCGTCTCCTGCCCGAAGGCCCCCATGAAGCTCAGCGAGTAGTGGCCGTACGTCGCCGGCACGATGAACGGGGCGACCTGGCCGTCGGGCGAGCCGGCGATGTAGATGTAGGTGTTGTTCGGGTCCTTCGGCGTCGTCGGCGACGGCGGCGTCGGCGGCGTCGACGAGGTGAAGACGCTCCAGCTCGGGTCGTACGACTCGTGCCCGGCACCGGCCCCGCCACCGCCCGCGCCGGCGTGGCCGCACTCGGTGATCTGTGCGTTGCCGGTCCCCCACGTCTTCGTGGCGTCCCCCGGCATGAGGGCGATCCATCCCCAGACGCCGCCCAGGCCGAAGATGTTCTGGCACGGGGCCCCCGGCTTGGTGCAGTTCAGTGAGATCTCCACCTGGTACGCGGCGCCGCTGTAGTCGCTCGCGGCGTGTGCGGATGTGGCGCCCAGGACGCTGGAGGCGGTGCCGAGGCCCAGCGCGACCAAGGTTGCCGTGACGGGACGCCTCGTGAGCCCGTGTCCGATCATGAACGGTCCTTCCACAGACGGGTCGGCACCACGACCGACCTTCCGGCCTGCACAGGGCCCCGAATCGCAGGCTGCGTGCCACCGTAGATCCACCCACACCGCCCATACCTGCGAAATCGCCTGGACTGGCAGGGAGTTCGCAGGTCCGGCCCGATACGAGACGGTTGGCCGGGTTCGTTCCCCAGCCTCCACCCATGTGGCGGGAGACCGGCCCGGATGACGCCCGACGCGTCAGCCCGCGGTGAGCGTGTGAAGCTCGGCGACGACGTCGTCCAGGTGCTCGGCGAGGCCGCGGGACGCATCGAGGACCCACCGTTCGAAGCCGGTGCGGAAGACGGTCACCGCGAGCTCCGCCGCCAGGCCGGCAGCAGGTCCGGAGACGCCACGGTCTCGAAGCGCCTCTGCCACAGTCGATCCCATGGATGCCATCTTCAGCAGCTCACGCTCCTGGAGGCTGGGGTTGGCGGCGACCACCGCGGCACGTCGACGCGCGAAGTCACCCCGCTCCTCGAGCACCGGGGCCGCCGCGAGCATCCCGGCCACGGCCGCCTCGACCGGCCCGGCATCGGGGGCGGCCGCCGCCACCCCGTCGACGATCGCACCGAGCAGCCGGTCGGAGCCGTCGAAGAGCACCTCGCGCTTGTCGGCGAAGTGTCGGAAGAAGGTGCGTTCCGTGACGCCGGCTCGCGCCGCGAGGTCGGCGACGGTGGTCTGCTCGTAGCCGACCTCGGCGTAGAGCTCGAGAGCGGCGCGGGTGAGGCGCCCCCGCGCGTCCGGCTCCCATCGACCCATGCGCGAAGTCTACTGATGACAGCCGCTGACATGAGGTGTTACCGTCGATGTCAGCGACTGACATCCCGGTCGCTCGACCGATCAAGGAGAATCCCCATGCGTGTCTTCGTCACCGGAGCCTCCGGCTGGATCGGCTCGGCCGTCGCCGGCGAGCTGCTCGAGGCCGGGCACGAGGTCGACGGCCTCGCCCGCAGCGACGCCTCCGCCGCCGCCCTCGGACAGCGCGGCGTCCGCGTCGTGCGGGGCGAGCTCGACGACCTGTCCTCGATCCGCGCGGGCGCCGAGCCCGCAGACGCCGTCGTCCACCTCGGCTTCAAGCACGACTTCGCCGACTACGCCGCGTCCGGTCGCACCGAGCGCGCCGTGGTGCAGGCCCTCGGCGACGTCCTCGCCGGATCGGGACGGGCGCTGCTGCTCGCCTCCGGCGTCGCCCTCAGTCCCGGCCGCGTGCTGACCGAGGCCGATGCCGCCCCGGGCGGGGCCGACCTGCCCCGCGGCGGCAGCGAGGAGCTCGCGATGTCGTTCGCCGACCGCGGCATCCGACCCGTCGCCCTTCGCTTCGCCCCCACGGTCCACGGGGCCGGCGACCACGCCTTCACCGCGCGCCTCGCGCAGGTCGCTGCCGAGAAGGGCGTGGCCGCCTACGTCGGCGACGGCTCCAACCGCTGGCCGGCCGTGCACCGGTCCGACGCCGGCCGGCTCGTGCGCCTGGCCCTCGAGGACGCGTCGGGCCCGTCGGTGGTCCACGCCGTCGCCGAGGAGGGCGTCGCCGCCCGCGACATCGCCGAGGCCATCGGCCGCGGCTTGGGCGTGCCCGCGGTCTCGGTCGACCCCGCGGAGGCAGCCGAGCACTTCGGCTGGATCGGGCACTTCTTCGCCCTCGACCTGCCCGCCTCGAGCGAGCAGACGCGTCGCCGGCTCGGCTGGGAGCCCACCGGCCCGACGCTCCTGGCGGACATCGACGCCGGCCACTACACGCGCGACCTCTCGGCCGCTCGCGCCTGAACGCGACGCGTCCGACTCCGGCGTCCGACTCCGGCGTCGGACTCGGGCGTCGGACTCGGGCGTCGGGCTGACGGGCTCAGGCGTCGAGGAGGTCGCCGTCGACGCGGATGAGGTGCGGCTCGCCCTCGACCCTGACCCGAACCCGCGAGCCGACGCCCGGGGTCCGGCCGCCGAAGGTGCGCGCGGACAGGAGGGTCGAGGCGCCGGACGCGTCGTCGAGACGCAGCTCGACGAGCGCGTCGTGGCCGTAGAACGCGCACCGCGTCACCTCGGCCACGGCGCCGAGACCATCCGCAGCTCCGTCGGCGCCGGCGGCACCGGCGGGGCCCGCGTCGTCGAGGCGCAGCTGCTCGGGCCGGATCAGCACCTCGCACGCGCCGGTGCCTCGGGCCGACGCGAGCGGCAGGGTGCCGAGCGCGCAGGTCACCGCGCCGTCGCGCAGCTGGCCGGTGAGGAAGCACGCCTCGCCGAGCGACACGGCAGAGCGCCGGTCCGACGGGGCGCGGTACACCTCGGCGGGCGTCCCGACCTGGCTGAACCGGCCGTCGTGCATGATCGCCACCTGGTCGGCGAACGACAGCGCCTCGGCCTGGTCGTGGGTCACGAGCACGACGGTGGCCTGCTCGTGCGCGAGCGCGGCCGCGACGGCGTCGCGCGTGGCGGCGCGCAGCTCGGGGTCGAGGGCCGAGAAGGGCTCGTCGAGCAGGACGATGCGGGGCCGTCGGGCCAGGGCACGGGCCAGCGCGACGCGCTGCTGCTGGCCACCGGACAGCTGGTCGGGGCGGCGCGCCGCGAAGTCGCCCGGCAGGCCGACGAGCTCGAGCAGCTCGGCCACCCGCGTCCTGGCCCTGCGCTCGCGGCGCGGCAGGCCGTAGGCGATGTTGGCGGCGACGTCGAGGTGCGGGAAGAGGTTGCCCTCCTGGGCGACGTACCCGAAGCCACGACGCTCGGGCGCGACCCACGCGTCGGGGCCGGCCACGACGTCGTCGCCGAGGCGCACCTGGCCGGCGTCGGGGCGCAGGAAGCCGGCGACGACGCGCAGCAGGGTCGTCTTGCCGCAGCCGGAGGGGCCGAGGACGGCGGTCGTCGTGCCGGAGGGCACCGTGAGGTCGATGCCGTGGAGCACGGGTGTGCCTGCGTGCGAGGCGGTGATGCCCGAGAGCTGGAGCGTCTTCACGTCTGGGTTTCCTCGTTCTTGCCGTGGAGCAACAGGTAGGTCAGGGGTGCCGACAGGAGCACGAGCGCGGCTGCGTAGGGCGCGGCCGCGGCGTAGTCGAGCGAGGCGCTCGCATCCCAGAAGGCCGTCGCGAGGGTCTGCGTGCCGGTCGGTGCGAGCAGGAGGGTGGCCGTGAGCTCGGTGCTGACGGCGATGAAGACGAGCGCGAAGCCCGCCATCGTGCCGCGGAGCATGAGCGGCAGCTGGACCCGCAGGAATGCCCGGACGGGACTGTCGCCGAGCGCCCGGGCGGCGTCGCCGAGCTCGGGCGGGACGGCCGCGATGGCCGCACGTGTGCCGACCATGGCCCGCGGGATGAAGAGCACGACGTAGGCCAGGACGAGCACGGTCGTCGTCTGGTAGAGCGGGCGGGCGAAGCCGATGGTCAGCGTGATGAGGGCGAGGGCCACGACGACGCCCGGCAGCGAGGCCGCGAGGTAGGTGACGCGCTCGACGGCGACGGCGAACCACGTGCGGTGACGGGCGAGGAGCCAGGCGGCCGGCACGGTCGCGACGGTCGTGACCACGGCGGCCGTGAGGGCGAGCGCGAGCGTCGACCACAGCGTCGGGCCGAGGTTGGCCGGCTCCATCGCCTCGTCGGAGCGCAGCAGCCACGTGCCGAGGCTCCACGCCGGGACGCCGACGGCGAGCGCGGTGAGCCCGGCCGCGAGCAGCAGCGCGACCGGCGTCCATCGGCCGAGCGACGCGGGAGCCGGGCGGCGCGCGGTGCCCGACCCGATGCGGGCGTGCCGGGTGCGCCCGCGGGCCAGCAGCTCGACGGTGAGCACGGTGACCGCGAGCGCGATGAGGACGACCGCGAGCACGCTGCCCGAGCGGCTGTCGAAGGCCACCTCGAACTGGTCGAGGATCGCCGTCGTGAACGTCGGGAAACGCAGCATCTCGAGGGCGCCGTACTCGGCGAGCAGGTGCAGCGCGACGAGGAGCACCCCACCGAGCAGGGCCGGGCGCATCTGCGCCAGGCCCACCCGCAGGAAGGTGCGCCACGGACCGAGGCCGAGCGCACGGGCCGCCTCCTCGAGCCCCCGGTCGCCGGTGCGCAGCAGGGCGGCGACCGGCAGGAAGACGAAGGGGAAGTAGGACAGCGTCGTGACGATGACGGCGCCGGCGAGGCCCTCGAACCCGGGCACGAGCGCCGACCACGCGAAGCTGTTGACGAAGGCCGGCACCGCCAGCGGGGCGACGAAGGCGACCCGCCAGAACGACGCCCCGGGCAGCGAGGTGCGCTCGACGAGCCAGGCAGCGCCGACACCGAGCACCGTCGAGGCGAGGCCGGTCAGCGCGACGAGCGCCACCGTGTTGCCGAGCAGTTCACCGACGCGCGGGCGCCACACCAGCGCGAAGGCGTCGCCCACACCGGACTCGAACGCCTTGACCACGACGACGACGAGCGGCAGTGCGCACAGCAGCGCGACGACGAGGGCGGCCGCACGCAGCGGCAGCGACGCCCGCGAGCCGGCGCCACCGGACGCACCGGCGCCCCGGCGCCCCCGCGGCGAGCGGGGGTCCGGGGCGATGGGGTCGGCCGCCGGGCCGTTGGCAGCCGGCAGCGCGCTCGTCGGGGTGGCGGTCACCTAGAGGATCCCCGCCTTCGTCATCAGCTCGATGACCTTGGGGCCATTGAGGGTGAAGGGGTCGATCTTCGGCGCCTGGAGCGACTCGAGCGGCGGCAGCGCGGGGTCGGAGGCGACGCCGGTACCGACGGCGTACTCCTTGGCGTCGGTGGTGCCGAGGACCTTCTGGCCCTCCTTGCCCGTGACGAACGCGAGGAACTTCTGAGCGTCGGCCGCGTGCTTGCTGCTCTTGAGGACGCCGCCGCCGGAGAGGCTGACGAAGGCGCCCGGGTCCTCGTTCTTGAAGTAGTGCAGCTTCGTGTTGCCGCTGCTCCCCTTGTCGAGGGCCTGGTCGCGGTACCAGTAGTAGTGGTAGATGACGCCCATCGCCGACTGGCCGGAGTTGACGGCCTTCATCGTCGCGATGTTGTTCTGGTAGACCTTCGCGCCCGACTTGAGCGCGGCCAGCCACGCGGCGGTCTTCGCCTCACCCTGCGTGGCGAGCACCGCCGACACGATGGCCTGGAAGTCGGCGCCGCCGGCGGCCGCGCCCCACGTCCCGGCGAACTCGGGCCTGGTGAGGTCCATGAGGGAGTGCGGCAGCTGCGACTCGGAGATCTTGCTCGGGTTGTAGACGAGCACGGTCGAGCGGGCGGCGATGCCGACCCAGTCCTTCGACGAGGGCACGTACTGCGGGCCGACCTGGCCCAGCGTCGCAGTGTCGACGGGGGCGAGCAGGCCGGCCTTCTGGACGGTCGTCATGGCCGGGGAGTTCTCGGTGAGGAAGACGTCGGCGGGCGAACTCGCGCCCTCCTGGACGATCTGGGCCCCCATCGAGGAGTCGTTGCCGTAACGCACCTGCACCTGGATGCCGGTCTCGTCCTGGAACTGCTTGCCCCACTCCTCGGTGAGGTTCTTGTGCTGGGCGCTGTAGACCGTCAGCTTCGAGGTGTCGAGGTCGCCGGTGGCCTCCAGGCTGCTGCCGCAGGCGGTCAGGCCGAGAACGGCGACGGTGGTCGCGGCGAGGGCGATGGCGGGGCGGCGGCGCGGCACGGCGGGGCTCCTGGTGCGGTCGGCGGTGCTGGACGGGTCTGGCGGGTGTGGCAGGCCTGGCTGGTCGCCGCCGAATTACGCAACGACCGTCTGACCTAAAGCAGGCTAGCCGACGCTCGGGAACGTCCCGGAACCGGGGGCCACATTTGCATTAGGTATGCCTAACCTTATTGACTACACGCCGTGACCGCGACCGCCCTCCCCCTCGAGCACCCCGACAGCGCCTCCGCGCCGTCAGGGCTGCCGTGGCTGCACGGGCTCGGCAGGCACGGCGCCCGCACCGCCCTGCACACCGACGCGGGCCCGGTCAGCTACGCCGACCTCGCCCGACGGGTCGACGCACTCGCGGGCCGGCTCGCCGGCGACCGGCGCCTCGTCCTCGTCGAGGGCCGCAGCACGGTCGAGACCGTCGTGGCCCACCTCGCCGCCCTGCGCGCCGGGCACGTCGTCCTGCTCACGACCCCGGGCGAGGCGGCGCAGCGACTCGCGGCCGCCTACGACCCGGACGTCGTCCTCGACGCGTCCGGCGCGGTCCAGGTGCGCCGCAGCGACTCGGCACACGTCCTGCACCCGGACCTCTCGCTCCTGCTCAGCACGAGCGGCTCGACGGGTTCGGCCAAGCTCGTCCGGCTCTCGGCCGAGAACCTCGCCGCGAACACCGCGCAGATCGACGCCGCGCTCGGCGTGCGGGCCGACGACTGTGCTGCCCTGACGCTGCCGCTGACCTACTGCTACGGCCTGTCCGTGCTGACGACCCACCTCGCGCGCGGCGCGGCCGTGCTGCTCACCGACCGGTCGGTCGTCGACGAGTGCTTCTGGACGCGCTTCCGCGCGGCCCGCGTGACGACGTTCCCCGGCGTGCCGCACACCTTCGAGCTGCTCGAGCGCAGTGGCTTCGCCCAGCGCGACCTCCCGACCCTGCGGTACGTCACCCAGGCCGGGGGACGCATGGACCCGGCGCGCGTCCGCCGCTTCGCCGAGCTCGGGCAGGAGCGCGGCTTCGACCTCGTCGTCATGTACGGCCAGTGCGAGGCCACGGCCCGGATGACCTGGCTGCCGCCCGACCTCGCCGTCGGCCACCCCGACACCGTCGGACGGCCGGTGCCCGGAGCGTCGATGGACGTTAAGGACGGCGAGATCGTCTTCCGCGGGCCCAACGTCATGCTCGGCTACGCGCACGGGCCGGCCGACCTCGCGCTGGGCCGCACCGTCGAGGCCCTGCACACCGGCGACCTCGGCGAGGTGACACCGGAGGGGCTGGTGCGCGTCACCGGCCGCCGCGCGCGGTTCGTCAAGGTGCTCGGCCATCGCGTCGACCTCGACGCCCTCGAGTGCCGGCTGCGCGAGGACGGCCACGACGTACGGTGCGCCGGGCGCGACGGCATGGTCGCCGTCGCCGCCTGCGGTGCCATGGCCGCACCGGCACGGGAAACCCTGCGTCGCAAAGCGATCCGCGCCTGTGGCGTGCCTCGCGAGGCGCTGCACGTCGTGCCCGTGGCCGACCAGCCGGTGCTCGACTCCGGCAAGCCGGACTACCCCGCCGTGCTCGCGCTCGCGTGCGCGGACTGCCCCGTGCGTGGCGGCGACGTCTCCCCCGCCGGCAGGGCGCCCGACGGCGCGGTGCCGGACGGTTCGGTGCCGGACGGCGTGGTGCCCGAGGACGCGGTGGCCACCCTGTTCGGCCGGCTGCTCCGGTGTGAGGTCGCCGGCGACGCGACCTTCGTCTCGCTCGGCGGCGACTCCCTCTCCTACGTCGAGGTGTCGATCCGCCTCGAACAGCTGCTCGGCCACCTGCCCGGGAGCTGGCACGTGACACCCGTCGCCGACCTCGAACGGATGCGCACCAGCAGCAGCGCTCCCTCCGTACCGGGTGCCGACGGCCACACACCCCGGGCACACGCGTCGACTCGCTTGTGGCGCAAGGTGACCCGCGACGATGGCCGTCGCAGCACGCGGCGCACCGTCGAGACCGGGGTCTGGCTGCGTGCCCTCGCCATCGTCCTCATCGTCGGCACGCACGCCGGCCTCTTCGCACTGCAGGGCACCGCCAACGCCCTGCTCGTCATCGCCGGCTACCAGCTGGCCCGGTTCCAGCTCGCCGACACCGACCGCCGTCGCCGCGCCCGCCGCGTGCTCGGGGCGGCCGTGCGCATCGCCGTGCCGGCGCTCGCCGTCATCGTGACGGCGCACCTGCTCGTCGGCGACTACGAGACGCGCAACGTGTTCCTCGCCAACTGGGTGTTCGGCCAGGAGCGGCTCGGACCGCCGTGGCGGTTCTGGTTCGTCGAGGCGGTCCTCGTCGCGCTCGTCGTCGTCGCGGCGCTGACCGCCTCGCGACGGGTCGCCGCGCTCGACCGGCAGTACCCGTTCGGGCTCCCGCTGGCCCTGTCGGCCGCGGCCTTCGTGCTCTTCCGCCTGCCCGTGCTGCCCCTGCCGGTGCCGCGGATGCACGGATCGGCGCTCGTCGTGCTGCACCTGTTCCTGCTCGGCTGGGCCCTCGCGCGGGCCGCGACCCCAGCCCGACGGCGCCTCGCCACGGTCGTGGTCGTCGCGATGGTCGGCACCTTCTCCTTCAACCCGGCCCGCGACGGCCTGACGGCCGCGTTCGTCCTGCTGCTCCTCTGGCGACCGGTGACCCGGGTGCCGGCGTGGCTCGTGCCCGTCGTGCAGGTCCTCGCCTCGGCCTCGCTCTACGTGTACGTCGTCCACTGGCAGGCGCTCGAGCTGCTGTGGGGCCACCCGGCGGCGGCGTTCGTCGGCTCGATGGCGCTCGGCCTCGCGTACTGGTGGGTGTGGACGCGGCCGGTGGCTGCCACCTGGAGGCGGGTCGTCGCCGGCGCGCGGCGCTCTCGGATCGCTGCGCGCCTCGGATCCCGAGCGTGGGCGGACGCCGGCGCCCGCCCTGAGGTCAGGACACCGGCAGCAGCAGGGTGACGCTCGTGCCGCGGCCCAGCTCGGACTCCACCTCGAGCCGCCCCCCGTGGCGCTCCACGACCCGGTGCGCGATCGACAGGCCCAGGCCCGTGCCGGGGACCTTGAGCCCCTCGGGGTTGGTGCCGCGGAAGAACTCGGTGAAGAGCCGCTCCTGGTCGTCCATCGAGATGCCGATGCCGTCGTCGACGCACGTCAGGGCCAGGCCCTCGGTGCGCCGCTCGAGCGAGACGCTGACCGCGCCGCCGGCGGGCGTGAACTTCACGGCGTTGCTCACGAGGTTCTGCACGACGCGCTCGAGGTCGTCGGCGCTGCCGAGCACCGCCGGCACGCCGAGCGGCTTGTCGAAGGTGAGCCCCACCTCCTGGCCGTCGGCCCGCGGCCGGAACATGTCGACGACGTCACGGGCCAGCTCGCCGAGGTCGACCTCGGTGAACTGCATGTCACGGTCGGGGTCGCTGACCCGCGACAGGGTCAGCAGGTCGTCGACGAGCAGCTGGAGGCGTTCGGTGTTGCGCCCGATGACCCCGAGCGACCAGGCGAGGTTCTCGGGCTCGCCGCGCAGCAGCTCGACGTGGCCGACGATCGAGGCCAGCGGGTTCTTCAGCTCGTGCGAGACGGTCGAGAACAGCTGGGTACGGCTGCGGTCGGCCTCCCGCAGCTCCTCGGCGACCCGGCGCTCGGCCGCGTACAGCCGCGCGTTGCGCACGGCCCGCCCGAGGTCGCGGGCCATCTCGAGGGCGGCCTGGGTCTCGGCGTCGGTCCACAGCGCGTCGCCCGCGTTGCGCACGGCCGCGAGGTAGCCGTAGCACGCGGAGCCCGACCCGATCGGGGCCAGCAGCAGCGACCCCGCGGACGCGGCGGCGAGGAACTCGGAGGCGAGCGCGACGTCGGCCGGCGACCACTCCCGCGCGGGCTCGCACCGCCCCGGACGGGCCACGGCGACCTCGCCCTCGGCCCAGAGACGGGCGCTGAGCCGGTGCGCGAGGTCGATGAGCGAGGGCGCCACGACGGTCTCGCCGCTGCGGGCCGACACGCTCTCGCGCTCGTCCTCGCCCTGCACCCCGAAGATGCGCAGCCACAACGTGTCGGACGCGAGCCCGGCCGCGATCCGCGGTGCCGCGACGTCGACGACCTGGGCCGGCTCGAGGTCGTCCTGGGCGATGCGGGCCACCGACTTCACGGCCTCGCCGAGGCGAACCCGCTCGGTGAGGGCGTGGCGCTGGCGCGCCGCCTGGATGGCGATCGCGGTCTGGTTGGCGAACAGCTCGAGCACGGCCCGCTGCGTCGGGTCGGGGCGTCGGCCGCTCAGCGGCAGGTCGACCGACAGGTGACCGAGCAGGTCACCGACGGCGTCGAGCAGCGGCGCGAGGAGGGTGTCCTCGGGGTCCCACGCGTCGGGGTCGTCGGTGTCGCGACTCCAGTCGGTGGCCACCCAGCCGTCCTGCGACTCGGCGGGCAGCCGGTCGGCCGGCACGAACCGGAGGCTCCCCCAGCGCTCGGCCACCGCGAACTCGCGGTCGATCGCCGCGCGCGGCGTGTGCCGGCCCATCAGCTGCGTCTTCGCGCTGTCGTCGCCGGCGACGGCCACGACGACGAGGTCACCCGTCGCGTCGTCGACGAGGCTGATCGCCGCGACGGTGAACCCGACGACGTCGGCCGCCCCCTCGACGACCGTCTCGAAGAGGCTCCCGAGGTCGTCCTGCGCACTGACCCGGTTCATCAGGTCGGTGAGATGGCGAAGAGCCTTGACCTCCCACGTCTCGTCCTGCACCCGTTCCACGCTCCCCCTGAGCGCTCCCCGCGCTCCCCTGACCCGCGGCCCCGTTGCCGCTGCTGTTCCTGATGCGTTCGGTGTCGGCGCCCCGGCTCGGCGCGTCCGACTCGGTCCGTCGCGCGTCATGACGCCGCGCCGACGGACAGTGCCGGCAGGGTCACCGTGAACGTCGCGCCGGCGCCCGGCGCCGACACGACCTCGATGGTGCCGCCGTGGCCGTCGACGATCGCCCGGACGATGGACAGGCCGAGGCCGGTGCCCTGGATCGCCTGGTCGGTGGCCGTCTTGGACCGGTAGAACCGGCGGAACACCTTCTCGAGGTCGCCCGACGGGATGCCGATGCCGGAGTCACGCACGACGAGGCGCGCGCACGGCTGGGCGAGGTCGGCCTGTCCGTCGCCCAGCGACACCTCGACCGACCCGCCGTCGGGCGTGAACTTCACGGCGTTGGACAGCAGGTTCATGGTGAGCCGCTCGAGAGCCGCCGGGTCGCCCCGGACCCACAGCGGCTTGCGGTCGACGTCGATCGACAGGTCGAGGTCGCGACGCTCGCTCAGTGGCCGGAGGCCGTCCCAGGCGTGCGCCACGATGTCGGCGAAGTCGCAGCGACGCAGGTCGAGGTCGAGCTGGCCGGACTCGATGCGCGAGTTGACGAGGAGGTCCTCGATGAGCTCGAGGAGGCGCCGGCCGTTGCGGTCGATGCGTGCCACCAGCTCGCCCTGGCGGCTCGTCAGCTCGCCGGCCGCCCCGTCCTCGAGCATCTCGGTGTAGCCGAGGACGCTCGCGAGCGGGGTGCGCAGCTCGTGGCTGACCGAGGACACGAAGTCGTTCTTCGTCTGGTCGAGGGCGGTCAGCTCCTCGACGACGCGGCGCTCGCGCTCGAGCGCCGCCCGGGACTCCGTGACGTCGACGCCGGTCTTGACGAGGTGGCTGCGGCGGCCGAGCTCGTCGGTGAGCCACCGGTTGGACCAGACGATGTTGCGCCGGCGCCCCTCGGGGGTGACCCACTCCTGCTCGTCGGTCTCGGGGAAGTCGTGGTCGCGCAGGCGGGCGAACCGGGCGAGCAGCCGGTCGCGGTCCTCGGCGATCGGGAAGGTCTCCGCCGCGTGGAGCCCGACGAGCTCGTCCTCGTGCCGGCCGATCCACGACGCGGCCGTGCGATTGAGGCGGTCGATGTGCCCGTCGGTGTCGACGACGACGATGGCGGTCGCCGCGGTGTCGAGGACGACCGACGTGAACTGGGCCTCGGTGCGCAGCTCGGCGATGGCCCGGCGGCGCTGGGTCGAGGCGACGGCGAGCGACAGCGTCGTGATGGCGGCCGTGACGAGGAAGGCCTGTGTCAGCGCCCCGACGGTCTCGGGACGGATCCCCGAGCTCGTGCCGGCGAAGGCGAACGGGCCACCGCCCGTGCTCGTGCCGTACACGGCCAGGACCCCGACGGTGAGCAGCTGCGCGGCGACGGCCCGCAACCCCTCTCGGGTGGCCGCCCAGGCCAGGGTGGGCAGCGGGAGGAACGCGAGCGGCAGCCCCTGGCCCTGGCGGAACACCCAGAGGGTCACCCCGACGACGAGGACCATCTGGAGCAGCAGCTCGACCCCGGGGGCCCGCACCCGCGGCGTGACGACGGCGATGCCGAGCGGACCGATGACGAGGATGGCGGCGGCGTGCGAGGCGGTCACGGTGTACGCCGTCGGGAAGAACGTGCTGTGCAGCCCCACCATGACGACGAGGCCCGCGAGGATCCCGAAGGTCAGCGCACCGGCGAGTGCGGCCGACAGCAGCCGGAAGAGGTCGTCCATCGAGGAGAGCCGCGGCCGGCGGCCGCCGCTGGTCATGAGGCGGTGGACGACGAAGGCCTCGAGGGCGTTGGCCACGCCGAAAGCCGCCGCGACGAGCGGGGGGCGGCCGCCGTAGTAGTTGGCCAGGCCGCTCGCGACGAGCAGGCCCGCCACGAACACCGCTGCCCGCCGCCGGTCGGGCCCACTGACGAGCAGGAACGCGACCGCGAGCCCCGCGGCAGGCCACCACACGGCGACGGTCGAGCCGGGCGGGGCGAACCGCACGGCCGTGGCCCCGAGCACGACGACGCCGAGCAGGACCACCAGGGCCGTCGCCACCCAGCCGCGACGGCTCGACAGGAAGGAGGTCACCACCGGGTCGCACCGCCCGCGTGGTCGGCGGACGCGTGACCGGGGGACGGTGGTACGCAGAGGTCTCGGGTCGTCTCGCGGGCCACGCCCCATCCTTGCGCACACAGTGCGGATACCGGGGCAAAACGGGCGCAGGGCGCCGCGTGTCGCCGGGTGCTCATGACCACGGCACGAGCGTCAGGCCGGCCGGCGCGTCAGGTGCAGGAAGCCGCCGTCAGGGTCCTGGCGCGACAGCACCCGGCGCAGCACCGGCCCGGCCGCCGCCATCGCGACGTCCTTGCCGACGAAGGTCGGGTCGGTGCACGCCCACTCCCGGCCCTTCCACCGGACCGTGCAGCCGCCGGCGGCCCGAGTGTTGCGAACCCAGTCGGTGCCACGGCCCCACGGCAGCGCGATGACGAAACCGTCGGCCGTCGGGATGACGGCGACGGGCACGGTGTACTCGGTGCCGCTGCGACGGCCCCGGTGCCGGAGCACCGCCCACAGCGGGAAGAAGCGGTGTCCGGCGGCGCGCACGGCGACCCGGTTGAAGGTCCTGACGCCGGCGGGTGGTTCTGGCACCCGTCCAGCATGCGCCCCTCGCCTCCCTCGTGGGGCGCGCGAGCCCCGGCGGATCCCGACGCGTGGTGCGGTCAGCCGAGGTGTCCGCGCACCGACGCGTGCCCCCGCAGCAGGTTGCGGGCGATGGTGCGTCGCTGGATCTCGTCGGTCCCCTCGTAGATGCGCAGCAGCCGCAGCTCGCGGTACCAGCGCTCGACCGGCAGCTCGCGGGTGTAGCCCATGCCGCCGTGCATCTGGAGCACGCGGTCGACGATCTCGTTGGCCCTGACCCCGCCGAAGAGCTTGGCCATCGACTGCGACTGGCGCGAGTCGAGGCCGCGGTCGACCTGCCAGGCGGCGGTGAGCACGAGCCAGCGCAGCGCCTCGATCTCGACCGCGGAGTCGGCGACCATCCACTGGATCGCCTGCCGGTTGGCGATGGGCTCGCCGAAGGTGACCCGGTTGCGGGCGTGCTCCATGCCCATCTCGACGAGCCGCTCGCACGACCCCAGCGCCCGGGCGGGCAGCATGTAGCGGCCCTTGCCGATCCATCGCATCGCGAGCTCGAAGCCCCGGCCCTCCTCACCGAGGATCGCCGAGTGCGGTACGCGGACGTCGTCGAAGACGAGCGCGGCCGGGCCCCACTCACCCATGGTGTCGATCGGCCGGCTCTCCCAGCCACGGTCGCGGTCGACGAGGAAGCACGTGACGCCGCCGTCGGCGCCCTTCTCCTTGTCGGTGACGGCGAACACCATGACGAAGTCGGCCTCGTGGCCGCCGGTGATGAAGGTCTTCTCCCCGCTGATGAGCCAGTCGTCGCCGTCGCGGCGGGCACTCGTGCGGATGGCCCGCGCGTCGGAGCCGGCGCCCGGCTCGGTGATGGCGAAGCACGACCGGAACGTGCCCTCGATGGTCGGGCGCAGGTAGCGGTCCTGCTGCTCCGGCGTGGCGCTGAAGAGGATGTTGTCGGCCTCGCCGGCGAACCGGAAGGGCACGAACGAGCGCCCGAGCTCGATCTCGACGAGTGCCGCGACGAGGGCGCCGAGGCCCATGCCGCCGTACTCCTCGGGTGTCTGGATGCCGAAGAACCCGGCGGCTCGCGCCTTGTCCTGCAGGGCCTTCAGGGTGTCGGCGGGCAGGCCTCGCTCGTGCCGGCGCTCGCGCTCGAGCACCTCCGGCTCGAGCGGCAGGAGCTCCTTGCGCACGAAGGTGCGGACCCAGTCGCGGATCTCGCGCTCCTCGCCGGAGAGGTCGAAGTCCATGTCGCGTCCTTCCTGTCGGG
This sequence comes from Actinomycetes bacterium, assembly GCA_023389095.1. GTDB lineage: Bacteria > Actinomycetota > Actinomycetes > Actinomycetales > Dermatophilaceae > Monashia. The sequence continues at coordinate 366 of JAEWFB010000082.1, read as the reverse complement.
TGGCTCAGCGGGTGTGACGGCGCAGCTCGGCCTTGGCGAGGGCGTTCTTGTGCACCTCGTCGGGCCCGTCGGCGAAGCGGAGCGTGCGGATGCCGGCGAAGGCGGCCGCCAGCCCGGTGTCCTGGCTCAGGCCGGCGGCGCCGTGCGCCTGGATCGCCTTGTCGAGGATCCACTCGACGGTCTTCGGCGTCGCGATCTTGATGGCCTGGATCTCGGTGTGGGCGCCCCTGTTGCCGACGGTGTCCATGAGCCAGGCGGTCTTGAGCACGAGCAGGCGCAGCTGCTCGATGCGCACGCGTGACTCGGCGATCCAGTCGCGGACGACGCCCTGCTCGGCGAGGGGCCGGCCGAAGGCGACGCGCTCGG
>JAEWFB010000065.1 GCA_023389095.1 Actinomycetes bacterium | reverse complement strand
GCGGACGACCGGGCTCGAACCGGCGACCTCAACCTTGGCAAGGTTGCGCTCTACCAACTGAGCTACGTCCGCGGGAACACCAGCGATGTAACTTCCCCGCTCGGTGCGAGGTAGACACTAGCGGATGGATCTGCGCGACACCAAACCGGCTCCGCGCTCGCCGTCGGCGCCCTCCGACGGGGTGGCGTCGGAGGGCGGGCCCGGGGCTCCGGGCGCGCCGGACGCGTCTGGTGGGTCGCCCGCCTCGGCCTCGCCGGACGCGTCGGGCACCCGAGCGCGGCGGCTCCGCGCCACCTGGCGCTCCTCCGCGCGCCGCCGGGCGAGCCACTCGGCGAGGCTCGGCGGACGGTGCTCGGTCAGCTCGACGGGCCAGAGGACGCGGGTGGCCGCGTTGAGCCCGGCACCGATGAGGATGGCGATGGCGAGGAAGTAGAGCCAGATGAGCAGCACGATGGGCGCGCTGAGCGGTCCGTAGATCGTCGAGCCGCCGAGGGAGGCCTCGAGCGAGATGCGCACGAGGTAGGAGGCACCGAGCCAGATCGCCAGTGCCAGCAGCGCGCCCGGGACGTCGCGCCGCCAGGGTCCGCGCCGCGGCGTCGCCACGTGGTAGAGCGTCGTCAGCGCGACGACGCTGAAGACGAGGACCGCCGGCCAGTAGAGGTAGCGCAGGAAGCCGAGCGAGTCGGGCAGCCACCCCGACACCAGCTGCGGCCCGAGGAGCACGAGCGGGAGCAGCACGATGCCGGCCACGGTGCTGACCGTGTAGAGCGCGAGGCTCAGGGCCCGCAGCCGGATGATGCCGCGCACGTCCTTCTGCCCGTACATGATCGAGACGGTGTCGATGAAGACGTTGAGGGCGCGCGAGCCGGACCACAGCGACAGGAGGAAGCCGACCGAGACGAGCTCGGGCCGGCCGCGGCCGAGGACGTCCTGGACCGTCGGCACGAGCAGGTCGCTGATGCTGTCCGCGGTGAGGAAGCGCGCCGCGTACTCGCGGATCGACTCGACGACGGTGTCGACGTTCTCGGGCCCGATCCAGGCGCTGACGTAGCCGAGGCCGCCGAAGAGCCCGAGCACGAGCGGGGGCAGGGACAGGAGCATGAAGAAGGCGGCCTCGGCGGCCAGGCCGGTGACCCGGTAGTCGAGGCAGACGTCGACGGTCCGCGCGGTGAGCCGCCCGAGGGCGAGGCCACCGGGTACGCGTCGAAGGCCCGCCGTGACCCGCTCCTTGACCGTCATCGGGACGAGGCTATCCGGCTGCGGCACCCCGGGCGTGAGGTGTGCGACACCGCCGGCGCCGGTCCCGACGCCTCGACCCGCCCTACGCTCGGCGGATGAGCACGCACGAGGTGACCAACCAGGTGCCGCCCTACGTCGGCCACGACCTCCTGGCGCAGGATCCGGCCCTCGCCGAGGCCGTGCACCGGTGGGTCCCGGCTCCGGACGTCGAGGGACCCGACGGGCTGGGCGACCTGGCCCGTCGGGCCGGCTCGGCCGAGGCCCTCGAGCACGGCCGTCTCGCGGACACCCACCCGCCGGTGCTGCGCACCCACGACGCCCAGGGCCACCGCGTCGACGAGGTCGAGTTCCACCCGTCGTGGCACTGGCTCATGGAGCGCGCCGTCGGCGCGGGCCTCACGGCCGAGCCGTGGACGCGTCCGGCCGGGTCGGGCGCCCACGCCCGCCGCGCCGCGGGCTTCATGCTCTGGTCACGCGTCGAGGCCGGCCACGGCTGTCCCGTCTCGATGACCTACGCCGCGGGCTCGGCGCTGCGCCACGACCCGACGCTGGCCGAGCGCTGGCTGCCGGCGCTGGCGAGCCGCCGCTACGACTTCGGCATCCGGCCGGTGACGACCAAGGCCGGGGCCGTCGCCGGGATGGGGATGACCGAGAAGCAGGGCGGCTCGGACGTCCGGGCCAACTCGACGCGGGCCCTGCGCTCCCCCGGTGGCCCCCTGCCCGGCGATTCGTACCGGCTGACGGGCCACAAGTGGTTCTGCTCGGCGCCGATGTCGGACGTCTTCCTCGTGCTCGCCCAAGCCCCCGGCGGCCTGACGTGCTTCCTCGTGCCCCGCGCGCTCGACGACGGGAGCCGCAACCCCTTCGCCCTCCAGCGCCTCAAGGACAAGCTCGGCAACCACTCGAACGCCTCGAGCGAGGTGGAGCTCGACGGGACGTGGGGCAGCCGCCTCGGCGAGGAGGGTCGCGGCGTGCGCACCATCATCGACATGGTCGGCGCGACGCGCCTCGACTGCGTGCTCGGGTCGACGGCGACGACGCGGGACGCCGTCGCGCGCGCGGTCCACCACGCCCGCCACCGCAGGGCCTTCGGCGCGCTGCTCGTCGACCAGCCGCTCATGCGCAACGTGCTCGCCGACCTCGCCCTCGAGGCCGAGGCCGCCACCGTCCTCGCGATGCGGCTCGCGCACGCCGTCGACGCCGGCGAGACCGACCTGGCCCGCCTCGGCGTCGCCCTCGGCAAGTTCTGGGTGTGCAAGCGCACCGCACCCGTCGTCGCCGAGGCCCTCGAGTGCCTGGGCGGCAACGGCTACGTCGAGGAGAACGGGCTGGCCCGCCTCTACCGCGAGGCACCGCTCAACTCGATCTGGGAGGGCTCGGGCAACGTCAACGCCCTCGACGTCGTCCGGGCGCTCGACCGCGAGCCGGCGAGCCTCGAGGCCCTCGAGAAGGAGCTGCACCGGGTCCGCGGGCGCAGCCGCGAGCTCGACGTGCTCGTCGACACCACCGTGGCCCGGGCCCGGTCGCTCGACCCCGGGACCGCGGCGGCGGCGTTCGAGGCACGGTCGGTCGTCGAGGGGCTGGCGGTCGCGCTCCAGGCGAGCCTCGTCGTCGAGCACTCCCCCGCCCCGGTCGCCGAGGCGTTCCTCGCGAGCCGGGTCGCGGGCGGTCGTGGCTCGCGCGGACACGTCTTCGGCACCCTGGGCGCCGACCTCGCCGGTTCGGCCGGCGCGGTCATCGACCGCGCAGGCTGACGCGTCAGCTCTCGGAGAGGCGGCGCTTCTCCACCTCGACGTCGAAGTCGGCGTCGGGCCACCGCAGGTGCATCTCGCGCAGCGCCTCGAGCAGCAGCTGCTGGACCGCCAGCCGCGCGTACCACTTGCGGTCGGCGGGCACGACGTACCACGGTGACCCGACGGTCGAGCACTTCTGCAGAGCGGCCTGGTAGGCCTCCATGTAGTCGAGCCAGCGGCTGCGCTCGTCGACGTCGCCCGGGTTGTACTTCCAGTGCTTGTCGGGGCGGTCGAGGCGCTCCTGCAGGCGCCCACGCTGCTCGTCCTTGGACAGGTGCAGCATGACCTTGACCACCTGGGTGCCGGCTCGCTCCACCTCCCGCTCGAAGGCGTTGATCTGGGCGTACCGCTTGGCCCACACGTCCTCCGGGACGAGGTCGTGGACGCGCACGACGAGCACGTCCTCGTAGTGCGACCGGTCGAAGACGCCGAGCTGTCCCGGCCCGGGCAGGGCCCGCTCGATGCGCCACAGGAAGTCGTGCTTCCTCTCCTCCTCGGAGGGTGCCTTGAAGGCCGTCGCCTTGAC
>JAEWFB010000063.1 GCA_023389095.1 Actinomycetes bacterium | reverse complement strand
TTCATGAACCGCTTGATCATGTCCGCGCCACCCTTCTCGTCGGCAGCGCGCGAACCTGCCGGCGGCTGCTGGCCCGGCTGGTACTTGCCGGTCAGCACGCCCTGGGCGATGGGGCTCCAGACGATCTGGCTGACGCCGAGCTCCTCACAGGCGGGGACGACCTCGCCCTCGATGACGCGCCACAGCATCGAGTACTGCGGCTGGCTCGAGATCAGCTGCACGCCAAGGTCCTTCGCGAGCGCGTGGCCGGCGCGGATCTGGTCGGCAGTCCACTCGCTGACCCCGATGTAGAGCGCCTTGCCCTGCCGCACGACGTCGGCGAACGCCTGCATCGTCTCCTCGAGCGGCGTCTCGGTGTCGTAGCGGTGGGCCTGGTAGAGGTCGACGTAGTCGGTCTGGAGCCGCTCGAGCGAGCCGTTGATCGACTCCATGATGTGCTTGCGGGACAAGCCGGTGTCGTTCTTGCCGCCCGGGCCGGTGGGCCAGTAGACCTTCGTGAAGATCTCGAGGCTCTCGCGTCGCTCACCCTTGAGGGCCTCTCCGAGGACGCTCTCGGCCTTGGTGTTCGCGTACACGTCCGCGGTGTCGAAGGTGCTGATGCCGGCGTCGAGCGCGGCGCGCACGCACTGTGTCGCGACGTCGTTCTCGACCTGCGAGCCGTGCGTGAGCCAGTTGCCGTAGGTGATCTCGGAGATCTTGAGTCCGCTGTTGCCGAGGTACCGGAAGTTCATGGTGCCCACCGTATGCCCGTGCCTGGACGCGTCGACCGCCGCGTGCTGCCGCCCGCTGACAGGACGCGGCGAGGGTGGGTAGGGGGCCCGCATGGCACGACACTCAGAGACGCTCCCACTGCCGGCCCGAGCTGCGGTCTCCCTCGAGGGCGACGAGCGGCTCGACCGCGCCACCGAGGTGGCCGCCGCGGTCACGGCACCGCTCGGACGCGGGGCCGCCGCGTCCGTCCTCAGCGGCCGCTGGATGGGGCACGCGCTCCACCCGATGCTCACCGACGTCCCGATCGGGCTCTTCACCGCCGCAGGCGTGCTCGATGCGGTCGGCGGCGAACGCTCACGGCCCGCGGCGCAGCGCCTCCTCGGGCTCGGGCTTCTGGCCGCCGCCCCCACCGCCGCCTCCGGCTGGACGGAGTGGCACGCCGCCGGCCAGCGGGACCGACGCGTCGGCGTCGTCCACGCGGCCCTCAACGTCGCGTCGCTCGCGGCCTACGGCGGCTCCTGGCTGACGCGTCGGCGCGGCCGGCACGCAGCCGGCGTGGCGCTTGGGCTCGTGGGGTCGGGCCTGGCCGGCGCGGCCGCCTACCTCGGTGGGCACCTGGCGAGCGCTCGCGGCGTCGCCACCCGACACCCGGCCCTGACGGAGGGGAACGAACCCATGACCACCCGACAGCCCGACGCCGAGCCCGAGCAGGGGTCCGAGCACGAGCCGGTGACGGCCAGTGACGTCCTGGACGCGGTCCGGGCCCAGCACGCCGAGATCACCCGGCTCATCGCGTCGGTGCACGCCGCCGACCCAGCCGGCAGACCCGAGGCGCTCCACCGGCTGCTGGCCTACCTGGCCGGACACGAGGCCGTCGAGGAGGTGCTGCTGCACCCGCGCGCCGGGACGAGCGCAGATCCCGACGCCGGGGCCCAGCGCGTGGCCGAGGAGCAGGGCGTCGGCCAGCAGGTCGAACGGCTCGAGGACACGGGGACCGGCTCCGCGATCTTCCTCACCCAGTTCGGCCTCCTCGAGGAGGCCGTGACCCAACATGCGCAGGCCGAGGAGGAGCGCGAGCTCCCCGTCCTGCTCCAGGACCTCGACGCGGCGGACGCCGAGCTCATCGTGCACGCGCTGCGGGAGCAGGCGACCGCGTCCGCCCACCGGACTGGCTCCTTCGCCGACATGCTCGAGATGGCCACCCACGACGTGCGGGGACTCGCCGCACGGAGCTGACCCACACGCCTGCCGGGACATGGAATCTTCATGTCGGCTCGAACGTTGCTCAGGTGACGATTCCGGGCATGAACGTGCATGAACCGGACCGAAAGCCTGAGGAGAGGTGGAACGTGAGGCGCAGGAAGTACGAGGAGTTCGAGGCCGACAACGGCACGATGCTGCACTACGCGCGCCACGAGAACGGTGGCGGCTACGTGGAGCGCCACGCGACCGTCGACCGCACCGCATACGTCGGCGACACCACGTACGTGGACCGCGGGGCGAGGATCGGCCCCGGCGCCCACATCCACAGCGGCGCCTGGATCGACGCCGGAGCCACCGTGCACGCCGACGCGGTCGTCGGGTCGGGCGTCCACGTCGGACGCGGCGCCGTCATCGGTCGGGGCGCGCGCATCGGTGCCCGGTCGAAGATCGGGGCGAGCGCGCACGTCTGGGACGGCGTGCGCATCGACGTCGACGAGAACATCCCTGCGGGCGTCGTGATCCGTCGCTCGAGCACGGGCCGCCACGCCGCCTGACGCCACCGGCAGGGTCGTCCCTCAGCCCGAATCGGCCCGACGGGCAGGGCCGCGGCGGTAGCGTCGCGCCGTGGGGGCGATCCCGGCAGGGGAACGGCTCGCACGGGCGGGGGCTGCCCTTGCGAGCAACGCACGCAGCCCGAGCCTGCGCCGTGCCCAGCTGAGCTTCCTCGCGGCCTGGACCGCCGAGTGGGCCTTCACCGTGGGTCTCGGGATCGTCGCGTACCGCGACGGCGGAGCCGCGGCGGTCGGGCTCGTGGGACTCCTCCGCATGGTCCCGTCGGCGCTGCTGACCCCGCTGCTCTCACCCTTCGCCGACCGCGGACGCCGCGAGCGGGTGCTCATCGCGGTCTCGACGCTGCGGGCCGGAGCCACGGGTGGCGCCGCGGCCGTGGTCGCGCTCGGCGGCCCGACGGCCACGGTGTACGTGCTCGCCGCACTCTCGACGATCGCCGGGACGCTCTACCGCCCGGCGCACTCGGCGCTGCTGCCGTCGTTGTGCCACAGCGGCTACGAGCTGGCGAGCGCCAACGTCGTGCGGGGGCTGCTCGACTCGACCGCGACCCTGGTCGGCCCCCTGCTCGCCGCCGCCCTGCTCGAGCTCACCGGTGTGGCAGTGGTGCTCGCCGTGGCGTGCGCCGCCTCGCTCGTCGCGGCCGGACTGCTCGTCGGCCTGCGCTACGACGCTCCCCCACGTCCGGACGCGCCGGACGACGTCACGGTGCTGCGGTCGGCGGCTGCGGGCATCCAGGCCGTCGTCCGCCACCGCGACGTCGCCCTCATCATCGGGCTCGCCGCCGCCCAGGCGTTCACCCGTGGGGCCCTCACCGTGCTCACGGTCGTCGTCGCCATCGACCTGCTCCACGCCGGGGAGCCCGGGGTCGGGATGCTCACGGCGGCCCTCGGGGCGGGCGCGGTGCTGGGGTCACTCGGTGCGATGTTCCTGGCCGACACGCGTCGGCTCGGGGTGTGGTTCGCCGTCGGGATCGCGCTCTGGGGGCTCCCGGTGTCGTTCGTCGGCCTCGTCCACCGCGACGCCGCCGTCTGGGCCCTGCTCGCGCTCGTCGGCGTCGGCAACGCCCTCATCGACCTCAGCGGGTTCACCCTGCTCGCCCGGCTCGGCGACGACGAGGTGCTCGCCCGGATCTTCGGCGTCCTCGAGAGCGTCGTGGCCCTCCTCATCGGTGTCGGTGCCCTCGCGAGCGCGCAGCTCGTCGAACTCACCGACGTTCGGACGACCCTCGTCGTCATGGGTCTGCTCTGCCCGCTCGCCGCTCTCGCGTCGCTGCGGCGGCTGCGCGCCATGGACCGGTCGGTCGACGGGCGCAACCACGACATCGCCCTGCTGCAGAGCGTGGAGATGCTGCGCCCACTGCCCCTTCCGGCGCTGGAACGCCTCGCCCGCAGCCTCGAGCCGGTCGTCGTGGACGCCGGCGACGCCGTGTTCGAGCAGGGCGAGATCGGCGACCGCTACTTCGTCATCGAGAGCGGGGAGGCGACCGTCGTCGGCGACGGGCACGTCGTGGCCTCGCTCGGTGCCGGGGAGGGCTTCGGCGAGATCGCCCTGCTGCGGCGCGGTCGTCGCACCGCCTCGGTGCGCGCCGCGACCGAGCTGCGCCTGCGAGCGCTGCGCTCCGAGCAGTTCCTGCCCGCCGTGCTCGGCTTCACCCCCAGCGCCAGGGAGGCCGGCGCCGTCGTCGACGCAAGGCTGAACCGCTTCTCACCACGGGCCGACGACCTGGAGGACCCCGCATGACGACCGACCGGACCCTGCTGCTCATCGCCGACATCGGCGGCTACACCGACTACATGCGCACGCACCGGATGAGCCTCGCGCACGCCGAGGTCACCACGGCGCGTCTGATCGGCACCGTCATCGACGCGGCGCCCGGCTTCGACCTCGTCGAGGTCGAGGGCGACGCCGCGTTCATGGCCCGCTCGACCCGTGGCCTCGACGCCGACGCCCTCGTGACGACGACGCTGCAGACCGCTCTCGCGATGCACCGGGCCTTCCACCTCGAGCGACAGTACGTCGCGGCCAACCTCTGCCCCTGCAACGGCTGCGCCGAGGCCGGGCGGCTCAAGCTGAAGTTCGTGGCCCATGTCGGCGACGTGGCCACCCAGACCGTTCGACAGCGCACCAAGCTCGTCGGGATCGACGTCATCCTCCTGCACCGCCTGCTCAAGAGCCCCGTGGGGATCCCCGAGTACGTCCTGCTGTCCGACGAGCTGCACGCCACCTCGGGGAACCGGGTCCCCGCACCGGCGCACGCCGCGTCCCACGACCTCGAGGGCATCGGCCCCGTGACGGCCTGGCACCTCGACATCACGGGGCTGCAGGGGTCCCTGCCGCCGCTCCCCGCCCCGACGCTACGAGCCCGGTTGGGTCGGACACTCGGCACCGCCGGGACCGGGCTGCCGTACATGCTCGGTCTGCGCCGCCGCCGGTTCCGCTCGGCGTCGTCGGACGGCTGAGCAGCACGACGGCTGAGCACCACGACTCTCAGGCGGGCTCCGTCACGTGGCGGACGGCCGCGGCGACCGCTGGGGCGACCGTCGCGTCGAAGACGCTCGGGATGATGAAGCTCGCGTTGAGCTCGCTGGGCTCGACCGTGTCGGCGATGGCGCGGGCGGCCGCCACCATCATCGCGTCGGTGATGTCGGACACCCCCGCGTCGAGCAGCCCCCGGAAGAACCCGGGGAAGACGAGCACGTTGTTGATCTGGTTAGGGTGGTCCGAGCGCCCGGTCGCCACGACCGCGGCGTGCTCGCTCGCGGCGATGGGATCGACCTCTGGCACCGGGTTCGCCAGGGCGAAGACGATGGCGTCGCCCGCCATGGTCGCGATGTCCGCACCGGTCAGCAGGTCGGGGGCCGAGACGCCGATGAACACGTCGGCCCCGGCCAGGACCTCGGTGAGGCTGCCGCTGACCTGGCGCGGGTTGGTGTGCTCGGCGATCCACTGGCGGAACGGCTCCATGCCCTCGTCGTCCGCGTGGACAACGCCCGTCCGGCCGCAGGCGACGATGTCGCGGGCGCCCTGGGTGAGCAGCAGGCGGATGATCGCGTGGCCGGCCGCTCCGACGCCCGAGACGACGATGCGCACGTCCTCGATGGGCTTGCCGACGACCCGGAGCGCGTTGGTCAGCGCCGCGAGCACGACGATCGCCGTGCCGTGCTGGTCGTCGTGGAAGACGGGGATGTCGAGCAGGTCGCGCAGGCGCGCTTCGATCTCGAAGCACCGCGGCGCCGAGATGTCCTCGAGGTTGATGCCCCCGTAGACCGGAGCGATGGCGCGGACGATCTCGACGATGGCGTCGGAGTCCTGGGTGTCGAGGCAGACCGGCCACGCGTCGACACCGCCGAACTGCTTGAAGAGCGCCGCCTTGCCCTCCATGACGGGCAGCGCCGCGAGCGGCCCGATGCTGCCGAGGCCCAGCACCGCCGATCCGTCGGTGACGACGGCGACGGTGTTGCGCTTGATGGTCAGGCGGCGGGCGTCCTCGGGGTGCTCGACGATGGCCCGGCAGATGCGGGCCACGCCAGGCGTGTAGGCGCGCGACAGATCGTCGCGGTGCTTGAGGGGCACCTTCGGGTCGACCTCGATCTTGCCGCCGAGGTGCAGCAGGAACGTCTGGTCGCTGACCTTGTGGACCACCGCGCCGGGGATGGCGGCGATCGCGTCGGTGATGAGGTGACCGTGCGCCTCGTCCCTCGTGTCGCACGTGACGTCGACGACGAGACGGTCGGTCCGGCTCTCCGCGACGTCGAGCGCGGTGAGCGCACCGCCCGTCGAGGAGACGGCCGTCGTCAGGGCCGCGGTCGCGTTGGCCGACGCCGGCAGCTCGACCCGGACCGTGATCGAGTACCCGGGACTCGGGATGGCCATGAAAGTCCTCTCGCAGAGCGACGGTGGCGACCAGCCCATCCTCCACCCACGGACGCCGTCCGGCCCGTTCAGGTGGGAGCAGCGAGGGCCCGGACGGCAGTGCCGTCCGGGCCCTCATGCTTCAGTGATCAGCTGTCATCGGTCAGACGATGCCCGTTCGACGGTCGCGATGACATTGGGCTGTGCTCGATCACACGCGTCATCCTCACCTTTCGTGACGTCATCGTGAGCATGGTCCGGCGCTGTGGGTTCGGGTCGACCGCGCGTTGAGCACGTCGCGGTGGACCCGCGCGACCTCCGGTCGGGCCCGTTCACGCCGCTTTGACGGAGACCACCGCAGACCCGTTCGCGCCAGATGGGGGCATTTGCGTGAAACGTGATCCACGGCACGGCGATCCTGCCATGATCGGCCCAGCCGGTAGGGGCCGACGATGCCGACCAGGGGGTCAGGGGATGTCAGTTTTCGCACGGATGAAGAAGCAGCTGAGAGCGACCACCGTCTCGCTGCTTGCCAGCAGCCTGCCGGCGTCCCGATCGAGACCGTGGACGTGACCGTTGCCGGCCTCCCCATCGGCCAGTTCCAGGTTGACCGGTCCGGCGGAGTCCTGGTCAGCATCCCCAGCATCGACCGCACCGGGTCCGCAGCACCCATCGCGATCGAGGCCAAGAGCACCGTCACCGGCAAGACCGTCACCGAGACTGTCAACCCGATACCGACGACACCGTCACTGTGGGCCACCGGAACCGCTGGCACCGTCGTGAACATCGCCGCAGCGAAGTTCGCCGCGGCCGGCCTCGTCCACTCCGATGGTGCGGTCCGCCTCGGTGGGTCCTCCATCAACCTTCAGGGCGGCACCGAGTACACGACCACGCTGAGCAACCTCGGCCAGTTCAACACCTTCACCCCCGCCGCAAACAAGGTGGCGGCCGGTCAAGGTGCGCCGAAGGTGCCCGCCATGGGTGACTACCGGCCCGGTGGGCGGCTCACGACTCCGCCCGGCTACCGAGCTATCCCGGCAAGCGCGTGCGTGAACGGCGAATGGCGGCCCCGCTCACCAGCAGAGCTCACCGGGACCGTGTACGTGCCCTGCCGTGTCGTCCTCGACGTCGCCGGGACGTACCCCGCCATCATCGCGGCCGAGGGTGGCGTGAGCATCGTCGCGTCCACGGTGACCATCGGGCAGGCCTCGGACACGCGCGGGAACCCCTCCGTGATCACCGACGCTCGCGGCGCCGCTGTCACGCTGACCGGTGCGGCCGCTGTCCTGCGCGGGCAGGTCGTCGCACCGAACGCGGACATCGCCGTCCAGGGAGCCCGTACCCAGCTCGTGTGCGGCGCGGTCGGGTCCACGATCACGGTCAGTGGCGCGGGCAGCTCCGCGCCGATGAGTGGCAGGTGCGGCAACCCGTGAGACGGTGGAGGGCAGTGGCGGGTGCCATCGCCGTCGCTGCAGCGCTCGGGTCCTGCGTCGGGCCCTTCGGTCGGGACCGCAATGCCGTGACCACACCACCGCCACCGTGCCTGTCGCCCGGCCCTGTCGTCGTCCTGACGCAGGGCGGGTCGACCGGTGGCGTCGTCCCGTTCACCGTGGGCGGGGGCGTCTACGAGCTCACCGCGCAAGGGTTCCCCCACGGGGGGACTTCGACCCGAACCAGGGGGTGACGCGGGTCTGGATCGGCCCCCACGGGACCGAACCGCTCGGGGACCCGCGCAAGAACCGGCCCACGAAGCTGACAGCAGAGGTGTACGTCACCGAGAGCGCCCCGGCCCAGGTCACCCTGCCCGGCGGCACCTTCTGGATCGCGAACTCCTTCGGGGCTCAGATCAGCGGGCGCAGCTGCGGCGGCGCAACCCTCACACCCGCGCCCACACCAGCAGGCACGCCACCATCGACCTAGGCCGGCCCAGGCATGCCCCACTCCAGCCGTTCCCCGGCGGGCACACTGCACGGTATGACGACAGGGGCAGCAGGGCCGGCTCGAGTGTGGCCGCGGCGGCAACCCGGACGCGGGCACCGCACCGCGGCGATCCCGCTGACGGCGGTGGCCTTGCTCGCCGTTGCTGGATGTGACAGCCGCGGCTCGACGACACCCCCGCAGCCCTCCCCTGTCACAGGGTCCGCGACTCCCGGACCGACGATGACCGCGGTCGACGAAGCGGGCCAGTGCGCGACGCAGCGCGACCTCGGCCGTGGTGGGAGCGCGACGCTCCCGTTCGGTGACCTGTTCGGCAAGGGAGTCGCCCGCGGCATCGACCTCAACGACGAGTTCACGCCCGGCCAGGACGTTCTCAACGACCTGAAGTGTGGACGGACCCTGCCGGACGGGGACGGGACCTGGTGCGGGCAGCCCCCGCCATGGACGTCGCTCGACTGGCCGGGCATGGTCGCCGCGTTCGACGCGACCCGGATCCGCCGGGTCACCGTCAGCACCGCCCCGGAGGACGGGTCTGCCGGGGCGGCGCCGGGACGGACCGTCGGCTACGTCGAGATCCAGCCGCGTCTTGGCGACCCGCGCGGGGTGGCCGCGTTCCTCGAGCTCGCCTTCTCCTCATGTGCCGGCGCAGCCCCAGGCAGCGTCGGCGGCATCAAGGTCATGGCCGGCTCTGTGCCCTCAAGCCGGAGCTCGAACGGTGAAGCGCTCGCGGTCGCATTCCTCGCGCGGACCCGCTTCGCGTGGGTCATTCTCGACGGGCGCGACTGGACGAAGGCCGCACGCGACCGAGCCCTGAACGCGATCGCCGCGCACCTACGCTGACCCGAGCCGACCGCGCAAGACACGCCCCCGAAGAGGGGGCACCCTCCCGGGCGCCCGGATCCATCCGAAGGCTCTCGTCCGCGGCCCGGAGCGTGTTGGAGGCTGTGGAGTCCGAGTGGGTGGATATCGCCGAGCTGGAGAAGCGCACAGGGCTTCAGCCCGCCAACCTGCGCTACCACCTGCGCGCGCTACGCAACGCCGGCTTCGTCGAGCAGGAGCGCGGCCGCGGCCGGTCCACCCTCTACCGCCGACTCGATACGTAGGGGCTGCGACGTCCCACCTTCCGCGGACACCCATGTCGCTTTAGCGTGGATATGGCGTGCTGGAGTTTGCCGGCGGGGTCGACTTCCGACCCGGTGAGGCGAGTGCCCCTCAGTTGGTCAGCCAGGTACGCGGGAGGGCGGTCGCGGCGAGCATGAGGCGGCGCAGGTAACGCAACTCGAGGACGCTCCAGCGCGGGGTGTACCGCTCGGCTCCGACCAGCCACGGGATGTTCGCCGCGCTCAGCTCGGCGTGGATGACGTCGGCGGTGCGGCCTTCGTCGCCCCAAGGTTGTGGCTCCTCACGAGCTGGTTGCCGACGTGAATGCGGAAGTGCAGTTGATCGTTCGTTCGTCCTCGGGGTCCCATCGCTGCGTCGGCGCAGCTGGTAACGGGTCGCGCCCCACACCAGGACGTGAAAAGTCGTCGCGAGCAGCCTGCACGCCACCGCACCCAACATGGGTGCGGCGTGACGACGCCGGCCCCGCGACCCCAAGGGGGCCCGGGCCGCGGCGTTTGCCCGCACGCAAAGTAA
>JAEWFB010000208.1 GCA_023389095.1 Actinomycetes bacterium | reverse complement strand
GTTCCGCGTTGTGCAGCAGCACGTCGGCGTTGCCGCCGTCGGTCCCGCCGACGAGCAGGACGATGTCGGGTCGGGACGCGCGGACCGCGGCTGCCGCGTCGGTCGACAGGGCGCCCGCCGCCACGTGCACGACCTTGGCACCCGCCGAGAGCCCGACGCGGTGCCCGGCCTGGGCGGTGACGGTGGCCTCGTAGCCGACGACCGCCAGCCGCAGCCCTCCCCCGGCGCTCGAGCAGGCCCGGACCGACGCGTCGGTCGGCACCGCCAGGGACGCGCGCAGGGCGCGGTAGCCGTCGAGGACGTCACCGCTGCCGAGGGTGCCGGTCGTCGGGGTGGCGCCCGTCGCCAGGACGGTGCCGTCGTCGGCGAGCAGCGCGCCCTTGGTGAAGGTCGAGCCGAAGTCGACGGCGAGGAGCGTCACGCGGGAGAGGGTGTCGCGCTCAGCCGTGGATGTCGAGCGCCTCGCGGAGGTCGGCGATGAGGTCGTCGACGTCCTCGATGCCGACCGAGAGGCGGATGAGGTCGCTCGGCACCTCGAGCTCGGTGCCGGCGACGCTCGCGTGCGTCATCCGCCCCGGGTGCTCGATGAGCGACTCGACACCGCCGAGGGACTCCCCGAGCGTCCAGAGGTTGACGGCAGCGCACGCCTTGACGGCGGCGTCCTCGCCCCGGCGCATCCGGAAGCTGACCATGCCGCCGAAGCGCTTCATCTGGCGGGCGGCGACGTCGTGGTTGGCGTGGCCGGGCAGGCCCGGGTAGAGCACGTGCGAGACGCCGTCGTGGCCCTGGAGGAACTCCACGACCTTCTCGGCGTTGTCGCAGTGCCGCTCCATGCGCACGGCGAGGGTCTTGAGGCCGCGCAGCGTCAGCCACGAGTCGAACGGCCCGGCGACGCCACCGATGCTGTTCTGGTGGAAGGCGATCCGGTCCTCGGCGTCGGTCATGCCGGGCACCGTGATGTCGGCGCGGGTGACGACGGCGCCGCCGACGACGTCGCTGTGGCCGCCGGAGTACTTCGTGGTGGAGTGCGTGACGATGTCCGCCCCGAGCGCGACGGGGCTCTGCAGGTAGGCGGTGGCGAAGGTGTTGTCGACGACGAGAACCGCGCCGGCGTCGTGGGCGATCGCCGCGATGGCCTCGATGTCGGCGATGCCGAGCAGCGGGTTGGTGGGCGTCTCGACCCAGACCATCTTCGTCTGCCCCGGACGGATCGCGGCACGGACCGCCTCGAGGTCGCCCATGTGCGCGATCGAGTGCTCGATGCCGTGCGGCTTCGCGACCTTGTTGAAGTAGCGGTACGTGCCGCCATAGGCGTCGTCGGGCACGACGACGTGGTCGCCGGGCACGAGCAGGGCGCGCGCGACGGTGTCCTGGCCGGCCAGGCCCGAGGCGAAGGCGAAGCCGCGGCTGCCGCCCTCGAGCGCGGCGATGCACTCCTCGAGCGCCGTGCGGGTCGGGTTGGCCGAGCGGCTGTACTCGTAGCCGCCCCGGAAGCCGCCGATGCCGTCCTGCTTGTACGTCGACACCTGGTAGATCGGGGTGACGACCGCCCCGGTCGACGCGTCGGCCTCCTGGCCGGCGTGGATGGCGCGTGTGGAGAAACCGTGCTCGTCAGACATGAGCCCGAGCCTATGCCCTGACGCCCGTGCCCCGACCGGCTGCCTGTGGGTGCGGCGCATTCCGTGACGGGCTCACAAACACCTCTGAGATCCTGCCGACGTGGGCTCCGACTTCGCCTACTCGAACCACAGCCACCGGCCACGGGGACCGGTGCTGTCGACGCTGTCCGCGCTCGTCCCCGCGGTCCGCGTCGTGCAGGAGCAGGTGTGGCCGTACGCCACCTGGTGGGAGTCGCACAACCGCGTCGCTGCAGCCGGCCGCGGGCCCCTGTGGGTCGCGCTCGGCGACTCGATGACCCAGGGCATCGGTGCGAGCGCGCCCGACCGGGGCTGGGTGGGGCAGCTGGACGAGCGCCTGAACCGACGCGGGTGGGACCACCGCCTCGTCAACCTCGGCGTCAACGGCGCCCGCGTCGAGGACCTGCTCGACCGGCAGCTGCCCGTGCTCGAGGCGCTGAGCAGCGCGGAGACGCCGGCGGCTCTCGTCACGGTGATCATCGGGTCGAACGACATCGTGCTGCGCCGGCACCGACGCTGGCTCGTGGAGCGCTTCGGCCGGATGCTCGACCTGCTGCCCGAGCACGCCGTGGTGTCGAACCTGCCGAACCCCCACCACGAGGCGCGGGCCATCGACGGGATGCTCCGCGAGCGCGCCGAGGCCGGCCGGCTGGTGCTCGTCGACATCCGGCGCGAGGGACCACGCTCCTGGCGGGGTCGTCTGGCGTCCGACCGGTTCCACCCGAACGACCGGGGCTACGCCGACCTCGCGACGATCGTCGAGCGGGCGGTCGAGCGCTCCGGCCTGCTGACCCGGTCCTGAGTCGTGTGGTCCTGAGACCCTCAGTCGAGCGGGTCGAGGATCCGGTGCAGGAACTGGCGGGCACGCTGGGTGGCCGGACGCGTCAGGACCTCGGCGGGGGTCCCCCGCTCGACGACGATCCCGCCGTCCATGAAGAGCACCTGGTCGGCGACCTGCCGCGCGAACCGGATCTCGTGGGTCACCACGACCATCGTCCAGCCTTGTGCCGCAAGGTCCTTCATGACCGAGAGCACCTCGCCGACGAGCTCGGGGTCGAGGGCCGACGTCGGCTCGTCGAAGAGCATCAGCTGCGGTCGGACCGCGAGGGCGCGGGCGATGCCGACGCGCTGCTGCTGGCCGCCGGACAGCTGGTACGGGTAGGCGTCGGCCTTGTCGGCGAGCCCGACGAGCGAGAGCAGCTCGCGGCCCTCGCGCTCGGCGAGGGACCGGTCGCGACGCTGCACGAGCACGGGCCCGGACGTGACGTTCTGCAGCACGGTCAGGTGCGGGAAGAGGTTGTGGGCCTGGAAGACCATGCCGCTGCGGGCCCGCAGGTCGGCGACCTGCCGCTTGGTCACCGGCCTGGCGGCGAAGTCGACCTCCACGTCGCCGATGCGCACGGTCCCGGCGTCCGCCACGTCGAGGGCATTGAGCGAGCGCAGCAGCGTCGTCTTGCCCGAGCCGGACGGCCCGATGACGACGGTGACGCTGCCGGCTGGCACCTCGAAGTCGACGGACCGGAGAACCTCGTGCTCGCCGAAGGCCTTGGCGAGGCCGGTGACCGACACGAGGGGACGCGTCGCGTCGGGGAGCGCTGGGGTGGTGGGCTGGTCGGTCATGCGGCCACGTACCTGTTCTGTCGCTCCTCGAGGCGTGCCTGCCCGACGGACAGCACGAGGCAGACGACCCAGTAGTAGACCGCCGCGACGCTGTACAGCGCGAAGAACTGGTACGTCGGGGCCGCGGCCTCCTGGGCGACGCGGAGGAGCTCGGTCACCTGGATCGTCGAGGCCAGCGAGGTGTCCTTGACGAGGGAGATGAGGGTGTTGGACAGCGGCGGGATCGCGGTGCGCGCCGCCTGGGGCAGGACGACGCGGCGCAGCGTCGTCACGTAGCCCATGCCGACCGTCGACGCGGCCTCCCACTGCCCCTTGGGCACCGACAGGATCGCCGAGCGGATGATCTCCGCCGCGTAGCCGCCGACGTTGAGGGTGAAGGCGAGGATGGCCGCGGGGAACGGGTCGAAGCTGACGCCGAGCGAGGGCAGGCCGTAGTAGATGATGAACAGCTGCAGCAGCAGGGGCGTGCCGCGGATGACCGAGACGTAGACCCGGGCGATGCCCGACACGACGCGCACCTTCGACAGGCGCATCAGCGCGACTCCGAGCGCCACGACGAGCCCGAGCACGAAGCTGATCGCGGTGAGCGGGATCGTCGCGGTCAGGGTCGCGCGCAGCAGCGGCCCGAGCGAGTCGAGGATGAGCTGGACGGTCTGGTCGTTCACGAGGCGCCACGCGTGCAGGTCGACGTGGGTGTGGTCACGGTCGTCACTGTCTGAGCCTGGTCAGGAGGCGGACGCGGCGGGCTTGACCGACACGTCGGAGCCGAAGTACTTCTCCGACAGCTTCTTCAGCGTGCCGTCGGCCTCGAGGTCGGCCAGGGCCTTGTCGATGGCAGCGACGAGGTCGGAGCCCTGGCGGGTGGCGATGACCTGCTCGGAGACGTCGCCGGTCTTCGCGGCGATCTTGACGCCCTGGTCGCCCGTCGACTTCTGGTAGTCGAGCACGGCGAGGCTGTCGTTGACGGTGGCGTCGACGCGCTTCTGCTTGAGCAGGGTGACGGCCTGGGTGAAGCCCTCGACCGACTCGACCTGGGCCCCGGCGTCCTTGGCGACCTGCGCCCAGTTGCTCGTCAGGCTCTGGGCGGACTTCCTGCCCTTGAGACCGGCGAGCGAGGTGATCGACGCGTCGTCGGCGCGCGTGGCGATGACGCCCTCGGACCACGTGTAGGTCGAGGACAGGCCGTAGAGGCCGGCGCGCTCGGGGTTCTTCGTCACCTGGTTGACGACGACGTCGAAGCGCTTGGCGGTGAGGCCGGCGAAGATCGCGTCCCACGGGGTCTCGACGTACTCGACCTTGACGCCGAGCTTGTCGGCGACCGCCTTGGCGACCTCGACGTCGTAGCCGGTGAGGGCGTTGGTCTTCGGGTCGTGGAAGGAGAAGGGCGAGTACGTGCCCTCGGTGCCGACCTTCAGGACCTTGGCATCCTTGACCGCCTGCAGGTCCGAGCCGCCACCCGAGGAGGAGCTGCACGCGGCGAGCACCGCGGTCAGGAGCGTGACGAGCAGGACGGTGAGGGCGGACCTCGAGCGCATGGGTGGGACTTCCTCTGGTGTGACGCGGTTGGCGTGGTCGTGGACGACGGCGCACGATATAACGCCGCGTTTGGATCGACATAATCGAGAGTGTCGATCCTCCGAGAGGCGACAACCGCCGACCCGAGCCGGACATTCCCGCCCTTCCCGCCTGCCCCGGACGCGCTCAGCGCAGCCCGTGGTCGCGCGCTCAGCGCAGCCCGTGGTCGCGCGCCCACAGCGCTGCCGACGTGCGGTCGGCGACGCCGATGCGCCGGAAGACGTTGCCGAGGTGGACCTTGACGGTGCGCTCGCTGATGCCGAGGGCCCGCGCGACCTGCTTGTTGGCCAGACCACCAGCGACGTGCACGAGAACCTCGCGTTCACGCTCGCTCAGCCCCGCCGGACGCGCCTGCGGGCGGGACGCGTCGGGGCTCGGCGCGTCGGTGCTCGGCGCGTCGGTGCTCGGCGCGTCGGGGCTCAGCGC
>JAEWFB010000419.1 GCA_023389095.1 Actinomycetes bacterium | reverse complement strand
CCGGACGCCCGGGGCGCGGCTACCGGCTGCGCCCGGGTCTGCTGCTGGCCATCGAGCCGTGGGTCATGGCCGACACCGACGAGCTCGTCACCGACGCCGACGGCTGGACGCTGCGCAGCGCCACCGGCTGCCGCACCGCGCACAGCGAGCACACGATCGCCGTCACGGACGACGGCGTCGAGGTGTTGACCGCTCGGACCCTCGAGGGCTGAATCCAGCCGGGAGACAGTCGTTCTCGGGCCGCCTCGGCCGGGCCCCTCGGTCCCCCGCTCGACGATGTGGCGTCGCCGGCGTCCCGACTCTCGTCGAGAGGGTCCCACGCTGCTTCCCGGTCGGTCGTCGGCTGGACGCGACCTCCCCCTCCCTCTTCACCGTACAGCGCCGACGGGGTCTTGCGGCAAGGCCCCACCCGTGGGCCAGACTGCTCCTTCGTGTCCAACGGAACGGGGGATGTCATGAGGGATGCCGAGCACGCGGTGGCGGTCGTCGGGGCCGGCCCGACGGGGCTGGTCCTGGCCGGCGAGCTCGCGCTCGCAGGCGTGGACGTCGTTCTCCTGGAACGGCGTCCGACGCCTGAGCTGGCCGGGACGCGGGCCCGCGGGTTCCATTCGCGCACCCTCGAGATCTTCGACCAGCGTGGCATCGCCGACCGCTTCCTCGCCGCCGGACGCACCGCTCAGGCGATGAGCTTCGCCGGCACCGCGCTCGACATCGCCGCCCTGCCCTCTCGACACCCGTACACGCTGGGGCTGTCGCAGAGCGGCGTCGAGGACGTCCTGCGCGGGTGGGTCGACGAGCTCGGGGTGCCCGTCCGCCACGGCATCGAGGTCACCGGCGTCGAGCAGGACGGTTCTGGCGTCGACGTCTCTCTGGCACAAGGTGATCCGCTGCGCGCGGGCTACGTGGTCGGCGCGGACGGCGGCCGGAGCGCGGTACGCCGCAGCGCCGGCATCGAGCTCGTCGGCGCCGAGCCGAGCCGCAGTCACCTCATCGCCGAGGCGCGCCTCACCTCCGAGGCGCCCACCGGGCTGCGCCAGGACGCCATCGGCATCCACGGGATCAACCCGATCGGGGACGGCAGCGTCGGCATCGTCGTGACCGAGGCCGCCGTCGGGCCGCCCACCGAGCCCACGCTCGCCGACCTCCGGGCGGCGCTGACGCTCGTGTACGGCACCGACTTCGGTGTGCACGACGCGTCGTGGATCTCACGCTTCACCGACGCGGCGCGCCAGGCGGTCTCCTACCGTCGCGACCGGGTGCTCATCGCCGGCGACGCGGCGCACACCCACCCTCCGACCGGCGGCCAGGGCATCGGGCTCGGGGTGCAGGACGCGGTCAACCTCGGCTGGAAGCTCGCGCAGGTGGTGCACGGCCGGTCACCTGCGTCGTTGCTCGACACCTACGAGACCGAGCGGCACCCGGCCACGGCGCGCGTTCTGAAGAACGTCATGACGCAGGCCTTCCTCCAGCGGGGCGACGCACGGACGGACGCCATCCGTGACACCTTCGCGGAGGTCCTGACCGACGCTGGCCCCCGCGTCCGCCTTGCCGCGCTGCTGACCGGGCTCGACGTGACTCTCGACCTCGGTGACGGGCACCCGCTGGTCGGTCGCCGCGTGCCCGACCTCGACCTGGTCACGACGGACGGGCCGAGCCGGGTCTTCGAGCTGCTGCACGAGGCCCGGCCCGTGCTGCTCGACCTCGGGGAGCCTGGGGCGGCGGACGGCGCCACCGACGTCGGCAGGTGGGACGGACGCGTCCGGCACGTGCGCGCCCGGACCGAGCAGGACTGGGTCCTCCCGGTGATCGGTCGGGTACCCGCCCCGACCGCGGTGCTCATCCGGCCGGACGGCCACGTCGCCTGGGTGGGCGGGGGCACGGCGTCGGGGCTCGTCGAGGCCCTGACGCGGTGGTTCGGGGAACCGGCCGTAGCGGCCCGTCGGCCGGCAGGGTCCGACCGCGCTGTCGGCGGCCGATGGTTGGCTGGTTGACACTGTCCACATCGTCCACCCGACCAGGAGCACCGATGCGCAAGATCGTCCTCTACACCATCACCTCGCTCGACGGCGCGGTCGATGACCCGACCCGCGCCTTCCCGCCCGACGTCGACCCCCAGAAGCCGCACCCGCCGACCTTCGACGACGACCTCGTCGAGCAGGAGGCCCGGCTCATCGACCGGCAGGACGCCGTGCTGCTCGGGCGCCACATGTACGACGAGTGGTCGCGCTACTGGCCGACCTCCGACGAGCAGCCCTTCGCCGACTTCATCAACGGCGTCAAGAAGTACGTCGTCACCTCCACGCCACTGGCGACGCAGTGGGGCGACGCGGAGGCGGTGAGCGGCTCGCTCGCCGAGGTCGTGCGCGAGCTCAAGGCCACGGACGGCGGCGACATCGGGGTCCACGGCAGCATCGAGCTCGCCCAGTCCCTGCTCGCCGAGGGCCTCGTCGACGAGGTCCACCTGGCCGTGGCCCCGGTCCTCGACCCGGAGGGCCGGCGCCTGTTCGAGGGCCTGCCCGCCCTGCAGCGGCTCTCGCTGCAGAGCGCGACGCCGACGTCCACGGGTGCGCTCTGGCTCGTCTACCGCCCGGCGGCCCCAGTGGGCTGAGGAGGCAGCCCACGCGTCGGTGCGCGGGAAGCTCACGCGTCGGTGCGCGGGAAGCTCACGCGTCGGTTCGCGGGAAGCTCACACGTCGGTGCGCAGGGCCTGCTCCATGTCGCGCTCGATGTCCCGGGCCGCGAGGGCCAGCGCGCTGACGAGGTCGACGAGCCGGTCCTCGCGGAACCGGACCGTCGGCATCGAGACCGTGACGGCGGCGTCGGTCCGGGTACCGACGCGGACGCCGCGACCGATGGCGGTGACGCCCGTCTCGGTGCGGTCCTTGTTGATGGCGAAGCCCCGTCGGCGGACGCCGGCGAGGTCCTTCTCGACGGCGGCGAGGTCGGGGCGCTCGCCCTCCCGCCCGTCCCAGCGCGCGTCGCTGTAGAGCTCGGCCAGCTCCTCGGGCGGGAGGTCGGCGAGCATCGTCTTGCCCCCGGAGGCGAGGTGGGCCGGGAAGACCATGCCCTCGCGGTTGCCGACGCGCAGCGACTGGGAGCTCTCGACCGAGGCGACGAACCGGGCGTGGTCCCCCGCCAGCACCATGAGGTTGGCCGACTCGTCGACGCGGCCCACGAGCACCTGCAGGTGCGGGAGGGCGACGGCCCGCAGGAGCGCCGTGTGGCTGCGCGAGTCCGCCTCCAGGGAGATCACCGGGCCTGCGTGGTACCGGCGGTCCGGGCCCTGCCGGGCGAAGTCCCGGTAGACGAGCATCGTCAGCAGGCGGTGGGCCGTCGAACGCGCGACGCCGAGCCGGTCCGCGACGTCGGAGACGGTCTGCGGACCCTCCACCTGCAGGATCACGGCGAGCTGCAGGGCGTGGTCGACGCTGCGGAGCGCGTACTGCGGCCTCGTCTTCAGGCCCGTGTTCATGGTCGTGATCCTCGCTCGACTCTACGACGTGGGACCTACGTGATTCTGCCATGCAGAATTATCTCGTTCTGCCATGTCGAACGATCCCACCATGGTCGGCATGGCAACGACGCCCCGAACCCACCCCCCGGCCCGCACCGAGCGCCTCTCGCGCCGTCCCGCCTGGCTGGTCACGCTGCTCTGCTGGCTCATCGTCGTCTTCGACGGCTACGACCTCATCGTCTACGGCACGACGATCCCGCCGCTGCTCAAGGAGAAGGGCTGGGGCCTGTCGCCGGCCTCTGCCGGGCTCATCGGCAGCCTCGCCTTCGCCGGCATGCTCGTCGGTGCCCTCGGCGCCGGCTACCTCGCCGACCGCCTCGGCCGGCGTCGCACCATCCTCTGGTGCACCTTCTGGTTCTCGGCGTTCACGGCCCTGTGTGCCGTCGCCCCCGGCCCCGAGGCCTTCGGTGCCTTCCGGTTCCTCGCCGGGCTCGGCCTCGGTGGTCTCGTACCCTCGGCCAACGCCCTCACGGCCGAGTTCGTCTCTCGCAAGCACCGCTCCGCGGTCTCGACCGTCATGATGTCGGGCGTCCCCATCGGCGGCTCCGTCGCGGCGGTCGTGGGGCTGTGGCTCCTGCCGGACCACGGCTGGCGCGCGATGTACGTCGTAGCGGTGCTGGCCGTCGTGGTGCTGCTGCCCCTCTGCTTCGTCTTCCTGCCGGAGTCACCGACGTGGCTGCGGGCCCGGGGCCGGGTGCAGGAGGCCGTCGCCGTCGAGGCCCGCCACGGCCTGGTCCACGACGCGTCCGAACACGCCGGAGCGCCCCACCGTGCCGGGTTCCGCTCGATCCTCACCGGGGCGTGGCTGCGTCCGACCGTGCTCTTCGCCCTCGCGACCGTCGCGACCCTGTTCGCCTGGTACGGACTCGGCACGTGGCTGCCCAAGCTCATGGCCTCCGACCCGCGCTTCGACATGGGTCAGCCGCTGCACTTCCTGCTGGCCCTCAACCTCGGCGCCGTGCTCGGTTCCATCGTCACGGCCTGGGCCGGTGTGCGCTTCGGCCCGCTGCGGAGCGCCGTCTGGGCGGCGGCCGCGGCCGCCGTCGGCCTCGCCTTCCTGCTCACCTACCCGAGCAACCTGCTGCCCGTGTACGGCGCGCTCATCCTCGCGGGCGTCGGCACCCACGGCACCCAGTGCCTCATCATCGCCGCGGTCGCGAACCACTACCCGGCGTCCCTGCGCGGCACGTCGCTCGGCTTCGCCCTCGGCGTCGGACGGATCGGCGCCGTCCTGGCACCCCAGGTCGGTGGCTGGCTGCTCGCCGCGAACCTCGGCGTCGGCAGCAACTTCCTCGCCTTCGCCATCGCCGCCGGCGCGGCCGCCGTCCTGCTCCTCGTCACGCTCGTCGCCACCCGGCCCGCCACCCGACAGGCCTCGGCGCCGGCCGCGGCCGAGCTCGTCCACTGAGCCCGCTGAGCCCACAGAGACCACTGAAAGGAACTGCCATGCCCCCCACGACCGACCCCGACGCCGCCGGCACCTCCCCCGTGAGCCTCGCCGCCGTCGACTCCCCCGACCAGCCGACCGTGACCCCCGAGCTCGAGGACCTCTACCGGGGTTTCGAGAAGGAGCTGCTCGTGCCGCTCTGGACCGAGATCGGCGACCTCATGCCGCCGCACCCGCGCTCCAAGGCCCAGCCGCACCGCTGGGAGTGGGCCACGTTGCTCGAGCTGGCCGGACGCGCGGGCGACCTCGTGCCCGTCGGTCGCGGGGGCGAGCGGCGTGCGATCGCCCTGGCCAACCCGTCGCTCGGCGGCAAGCCGTACGCCACGCCCACCCTCTGGGCCGCGATCCAGTACCTCATGCCCGGCGAGGACGCCCCTGAGCACCGGCACACCCAGAACGCGTTCCGCTTCGTCGTCGAGGGCGAGGGCGTCTGGACCGTCGTCGGTCGGGACCCGGTGCCGATGCGCCGCGGCGACTTCCTGCCGCAGGCAGGGTGGAACCTGCACGCCCACCACAACGCGGCCGACCGGCCGATGGCCTGGATCGACGGCCTCGACATCCCGTTCCAGTACGAGGTCGAGGCGCAGTTCTTCGAGTTCGGGCGTGACCGCATCTCCGACGCCGAGCGCACCACCCCGGAGCGCTCCCGGTCGCAGCGCCTGTGGGGCCACCCCGGCATCGCGCCGGTGTCGCAGCTCGGCTCGACTCCCGGCTCACCGCTGCTCTGCTACCGCTGGGAGGACACCGACCGGGCCCTCACCGACCAGCTCGAGCTCGAGGCGGAGGGCTTCGGCGGCACCGTCGAGCACGGCCACGCCGCGATCCGTTTCACCAACCCGACCAACGCCGGCGACGCGCTGCCGACGATCCGCACCGAGTTCCACCGCGTCGCGTCCGGCACCGAGACCGCGCCGGTGCGCCAGACCGGTTCGTCGGTCTACCAGGTGTTCGACGGTGCCGGCACGGTCACGGTCGGCGACTTCAGCTGGTCGGTGACGCGCGGCGACCTCTTCGTCGTGCCGTCGTGGCAGCCGCTGTCCGTTCGTTCCGAGGCCTCGGCGTCCGACTCCGACTCCGGCGCCCTCGACCTCTTCCGGTTCTCCGACGCGCCGATCTTCGAGCGCCTGAACCTCGCCCGCACCCAGATCGAAGGAACCCACTGATGAAGCTCGCCACCGTCCGCACCGCCGACGGCGCCACCCAGGCCGTCCGCATCGAGGGCTCCGACCTCGTGCCGCTCGGCGTCCCCGACGTCGGTGCCCTTCTCGCGCAGCCGGACTGGCGCGAGATCGCCGCAGCCGCGGGCGCCGGCGAGCCCACCCCGGAAGCCAGCCGCGCGGCCTACGCCCCCGTCGTGCCGCACCCGGGCAAGATCTTCTGCGTCGGGCTCAACTACCGCAACCACATCCTCGAGATGGGGCGCGACCTGCCGGAGTACCCGACGATCTTCAGCAAGTACGCCGACACGCTCGTCGGTGCGGAAGATGACATCCTGCGCCCGGACGAGACCGACCAGTTCGACTGGGAGGCAGAGCTCGCCGTCGTCATCGGGTCGACCGTGCGTCGCGCGACGACGGCCGAGGCCGAGGCCGCCATCGCCGGCTTCGCGGTGCTCAACGACGTCACCGCGCGCGACTGGCAGTTCCGCACCCGTGAGTGGCTGCAGGGCAAGAACTGGGAGTCCACGACGCCCCTCGGGCCGTGGCTCGTCACGCCCGACGAGCTGCCCGGTGGAGTGCGTCCGACGCTCCCGATCCGTGCCGAGGTCGACGGCGAGGTCGTGCAGGAGGACTCCACCGGCGACCTGCTCTTCGACCCGGTGGTCCTCGTCGAGTACCTCTCGACGATGACCACGCTGCGCCCCGGTGACGTCATCGCGACCGGGACGCCCGGCGGCGTCGGCCACGCCCGCAAGCCTGCTCGTTACCTGCAGGCCGGCCAGAAGGTCGTCACCGAGATCGAGGGCCTCGGCCGGTGCGAGAACGTCGTGGTCGCGGACGGGCGCGGCTGATGTCGTCCTCGCTGCTCTCGTCCCGCGACCTCGTCACCGCGGGGACCGCCCTGTTCCAGCAGGCCCTCGACAGCCTCGACGACACCGCCCTGGCGGAGCCGACAGCGCTGACCGGGTGGACCCGGGCGCACGTCGTCGCCCACGTCGCAGCGAACGCGGACGCACTCGTGAACCTCACGACGTGGGCCCGCACGGGCGTCGAGACCCCGATGTACGCCTCGCCGGAGCAGCGCGAGTCCGACATCGCGAAGGGGGCGCTCCTGCCGGCTGCGCGGCTGCGCGACTGGTTCTCGACCAGCGCCGTTGGGCTCGACCACGCACTCGGCCTGCTCGACGGCAAGAGCTGGACGAACCTCGTGCGCACCGCCCAGGGCCGTACCGTGCCAGCCACCGAGGTGCCGTGGATGCGCACCCGCGAGGTCATGGTGCACGCGGTCGACCTCGACGGTGGCATCGCGTTCGACGATCTACCGACCGACTTCCTCGTCGAGGTGCTGCATGACGCAGCCGCCAAGCGGTCCCGCGCCGGGGACGGACCCGCGGTCGTCCTCGTCTCCACCGTCCCCACCGACAGTGTCGACGGCACGCCCCGCAGCACGGCCTGGCCCGTCGTCGGCACCGGTGACGCGGTGCACGTGCGTGGGCCGCTCCCCCAGCTCGCGGCCTACCTCTCCGGTCGCGACGCCACCGGTCTCACCACCGACACGGGCGCGCTCCCTGTGCTGCCGCCTTGGCTCTGACACCGATCCACCGAGAACCCTGACGACGAAGGAGTCGAGATGACCACCCACACCAACCCCGCCCAACCCGTCGACGCCATCGTCGTCGGGGGCGGCATCGGCGGACTCGCCAACGCGCTCGCCCTGACCCGAAAGGGACTTCACGTGCGAGTCCTCGAGCGCGCCGCCGAGTTCGGCGAGGTCGGTGCCGGCCTGCAGATCGCGCCGAACTGCACCCGGATCCTCGACCAGTGGGGCCTGCTCGACGAGGTGACGGCGCTCGGTGTCGTGCCCGAGAACCTCGTCATGCGCGACGCGGTCGACGGCTCCGAGCTGACGCGGCTCGACCTCGGCGACGCCCGCCGGCGCTACGGCTTCCCGTACGTCGTCATCCACCGCAGCGACCTGCACGGCACGCTGCTGCGCGCATGCGAGCGTGCGGGGGTCGACCTCGTCACGAACGTCGCGGTCACGGCCTACGAG
>JAEWFB010000360.1 GCA_023389095.1 Actinomycetes bacterium | reverse complement strand
GCGCGCGGGGCGAGCGTGCGGGCGACGAACTCGCGCGCCGACGCGCGCATCGCCTCGTGGTCCTCGTCGTAGATGTTGCGGGGCATCCGTCCTCCATCGGGCGTGCGGGCTGGCGAGCGACGCGCCGTACCGGCAGGTAACTAAGCGCTTGCTTAGTCTCCCGCCGCTGCGGCATGCTGTCAACGTGCCGCAGCCCACCCCGAGCCCGACCTCGCCCGTGACGACGCCGGGTGCCGACGCGTCGACCGTCGACCGGCTCATGCACGCCGCCGCGCACGCCTTCGCCGACAAGGGCTTCCACGCCACGACGACCCGCGACATCGCCTCGGGCGCCGGCCTGTCCCCCGCCGGCGTCTACGTCCACTTCGGCTCCAAGGAGGAGCTGCTCTTCAACCTGAGCCGCAGCGGTCACGAGAGCGCGCTGCGCCTGCTGCGTGGCGCGATCGCCGACGGCGCGACGCCGACCGCCCAGCTCGCCAACGTCATGGCGCGCTTCAGCGAGTGGCACGTCGAGCAGTACCAGGTGGCCCGCGTCGTCCAGTACGAGCACCACCACCTGACGCCCGAGCACCACGCCGAAGTGCTGGCCCTGCGCAAGGAGATGGACGGGCTCGTCCGCGGCGTCCTCGAGCGGGGCGTCGCCGACGGTGCGTTCACCGTCGACGACAGCGCCGACACCGCCCTCGCGCTCCTGTCCATCGTCGTCGACGTGGCGCGCTGGTACTCCCCGACGATCCGACGCTCCCCCGAGCAGATCGGCGCCACGAACGCCTCGCTCGCGCTGCGTCTCGTCGGCGCCTCGCACTGACGCCGGTCTCGTGACCGACCGTGCCGGGCACCCTGGGCACCCCGGGCACCCTGGGCACCCCGGGCACCCCGGGCACCCCGGGCACCCCGGGCACCCTGGGCACCCTGGGCACAGCGTCCTGCTCGTGCCCGTGCCGGCCCTCGAGCCGTTCGTCGTCGAGCGCCACCGGCACTACGACGAGTCCTACGTCTCCGCGGACCCGGCCTTCGTCCACGCGCACGTCACGGCGCTCGGCCCGTTCCTGCCGCCGGAGCAGGTCACGGACCGGGTCGCGCGCACCATCGACGGGATCGCCTGCGCGACAGCACCCTTCGACTTCATGCTCGAACGCGTCGCGACGTTCCCCAACGGGATCGTGCACCTGCTCCCCGAGCCCGATGACGCGTTCCGCGCCCTGACCTCCGCTCTGTCGCAGGCGTTCCCGCAGTGCCCGCCCTACGACGGCGCGTTCCCCGAGCCCGTCCCCCACCTGACCCTGGACGCCCTGTCCGACGCCGTGAGCGAGTCGTCGACGCGTCGGGCTGCGGCGCCCTGGCTGCCCGCCGTCTGCCGGGCCGACCGGGTCGACCTGGCGTGGTACGAACCACACGGATGCCGCATCCTGCGCTCGTGGCGCCTCGGCGGTGCTGCGGTCGCGCCTGCCTAGGGTGGGGCCATGACCGCCTTCGACTGGCAGCGCACCCGGTCCCAGCACGTCGACGCTCCGGCCCAGGCGGTGTGGCAGATCCTGTCCGACCTGCGTCGCTGGCCCGAGTGGGCCGCGTCCATCGGCACCGTCGAGGCCCCGCAACAGCTCGCGCCGGGGGTGACGGCACGCTACCTGCCGGCCGCCCGCTGGGCTGCCGAGCTGCACGGGCGGACCGCCCCACCGCTTCGCGTCGTCGACGTCGAGGCCGGTCGCCGGCTCGTCGTCGAGCAGCCCAACCCGGCCGGCGCGATGCGCGTGGAGTGGACGGTCGAGCCCGCGCGCGAGGCCGCCTGCACGGTGACCCAGCGGGTCACGTGCACCGGGCCGCTGTCGCCGCTCGTCGTGCGCGGCGTGGCCGGCCCCCTCTCCGGCAGTGGCCGGAGTCGGTGACGCGCCTCGCCGCGCTCGCCGGGGTGCGCCCGTCGCCCGACGCCCTACGGGTCGTCGTCGCCGGAGGCTCGGGAACCCTCGGGCGGGCCCTGTCGGCCGACCTCGCCTGCCGCAGCCACGAGGTCGTCGTGCTGACCCGCTCCCCGCAGGCCGGCCTGCCGCACCGCCAGCTCACGTGGGACGGCGAGACCGTCGGACCGTGGGCCGAGGTGCTGCACGAGGAACCCGCGCGGACCGCGGTGGTCAACCTCGCCGGGCGCCTCGTCGACGTGCGGCCGACCGCTGCCAACATCCGCGACCTGCGGGAGTCGCGGGTGCGTCCGACCCTCGCCCTCGTCGAGGCGAGCCGCTCGCTGTCGTCCCCGCTCGCCGCCTGGGTGCAGGGGTCGACGACCGCGATCTGGTCCGATGCCCGCGAGACGCTCGTCACCGAGACGACGCCGCTGCCGACCGGCACCGACGCGTTGCCCCAGATGACCGGGGTGGCCCGTCCGTGGGAGGACGCCGCGGACGACGCGAACGCCTCGCGGATCGTGCTGCTGCGCACCTCGATCGTCCTCCAGGACGGCTCCCCGGCCTTCGACCGCCTCGCGGGACTGACGAAGCTCGGGCTCGGTGGACGCGTCGGGTCAGGACGCCAGTGGTTCAGCTGGATCCATGTCGACGACTGGCTCGCGGTCGCGCGACGCGCCCTCGGCCTCGACCCGGGCCCCTCGCTCGACGGCATCGTCGTCGCGGCGGCTCCCGAGCCGGTGCGCAACGCCGACCTCATGGCCGCGCTGCGCCACCACCTGCGCCGACCGGCCTCGCCCCCGACCCCGGAGCTGCTCGTGCGCGTGGGGTCGGTGCCGCTGAGGACCGACCCCGCCCTCGGCCTGACCGGGCGGCACTGCACGAGTGGGGTGCTCGCGGCGTCGGGGTTCGCCTTCGCCCACCCCGACCTCGACGGCGCCCTGGCAGACCTGCTGTCCTGACCGCAGGGGGTCGCGTCGGTCAGTCGCCGAGGCAGGGCGCCGCCACGGGTGCTGCGGCCGCGACGGGGGCAGCCTCGAGCCGGTCGTCGATCGGGTCGGTGCCGAGGTCGACCGTGAGCCGCGGCAGGAAGAACTGGACGAGCGGGCCGATCGACACGGCGTAGAGCACGGTGCCGAGGCCGACCGAGCCGCCGAGCAGCCACCCGACGAGGAGCACGACGACCTCGATCGTCGTGCGCACGAGACGGATCGACAGGCCGGTGCGCCGGGCGAGGCCGGTCATGAGGCCGTCGCGCGGGCCGGGGCCCAGCTGGCTGCCGATGTAGAGGCCACCGGCGAGACCGTTGAGCACGAGTCCCGACAGCAGCAGGGCGCCGCGAGCCCACAGCGCCTCCGGCTCAGCGATGAGTGCGAGGCCGGCGTCAGCGGCCAGGCCGATGACGACGACGTTGGCCACGGTGCCGAGCCCGGGCCACTGGCGCAGCGGCACCCAGAGGAGCAGCACGAGCGCGCCGACGACGATGGTCACCTGGCCGAACGTCAGCGGCAGGTGGCTCGCGACGCCCATGTGGAACACGTCCCACGGGTCGAGCCCGAGCGCGCCGCGCACCATCATCGCCATCGAAATGCCGTAGAGGGTCAGCCCGACGAGCAGCTGGACGATGCGCCGCGGCAGGTGCGGCGCCCGCAGCTGGGCGAGCGGTCCGAGGTTGCGCAGCGGCACGTGGCTTCTCATGGCCACCATCCTGAGGCAGATTGGACTGCCCGTTAAGGGCCAGTCGTGCCACAGTGGACCCATGCGCTCCGTCTCCGCCCGGACCCTGTCCGCCCTCCTCGGGCCCGAGCCGCTCCCCCGCCCGGCCTACCGCGGGCTGGCGGACGCCGTGCGCCGGCTCGTCTCCGACGGCCGGCTCCTCGTCGGCACCCGGCTGCCGAGCGAGCGCACCCTGACCGCCGAGCTCGGGCTGAGCCGGACCACCGTCGTGGCCGCCCTGGACGCCCTGCGCGACGAGGGGTTCGTCGTGACGCGCCGCGGCTCGGGCAGCCTCGTCGCCCTGCCGACCGGGGCCTCCGGGCTCGCCCTGTCGGGCGCCGGGCTCATCCCCACCGACGTGCCGGCCGACGTCATCGACCTGACCTACGCTGCGCTGCCCGCGGCCGCCGGCATCACCGCCGCCTACGAACGCGCCCTCGCCGAGCTGCCACGCCACCTCGCGACGGCCGGCTACCAGCCGCACGGCCTGCCCGAGACCCGCGCCGCGATCGCCGAGTGGTTCACCGGTCGCGGGTTGGCCACCTCGCCCGACCAGGTCGTCGTCACCTCGGGCGCGCACGCCGGGCTGTCGACGGTGCTGCGG
>JAEWFB010000374.1 GCA_023389095.1 Actinomycetes bacterium | reverse complement strand
GTCCCCGCGAGCGACCACCGCGCCGTCGTCGCCACGGTGCGCCTCCCCCAAGGATCGGAGAGCTCACGATGACCCGTCTCAACCGCCGCCAGCTGCTCACCGCCGGAGCGCTCGGCGCCATCGCCGTGCCTGCGACCGCCGCGAGCTCCCTTGCAGCGCAGCCCTCCTCGACCAACCTTGCGACCAACTTCCCGGCCAACCTCGTCACGCCGGGCGCCGACCGGGCCGCCGCGTCCGGCTGGTCGGTGCTGAGCGGCCAGAAGGTCGGCGTCATCACCAACCCGACCGGCATCCTGACCGACCTGCGCACCATCGTCGACGAGATGCACGAGTCCGGCGCCGTCGACGTCGTCGGGGTCTTCGGCCCCGAGCACGGCTTCCGCGGCACCGCCCAGGCCGGCAGCTCGGAGGGCACCCACACCGACCCGCGCACCGGCATCACCGTGTACGACGCGTACGGCGCCACGGCCGAGAAGCTGACCTCGATGTTCCGCACCGCCGGCGTCGAGACCGTCGTCTTCGACATCCAGGACGTCGGCGCCCGGTTCTACACCTACATCTGGACGATGTACACGGCGATGCGTGCCGCCGTCGCGGTCGGGGCGCGGTTCGTCGTCCTCGACCGCCCCAACCCGGTCGGCGGCACCGCGCGCGGCCCGATGATGACGACGGCCTACACGTCGGGCGTCGGGGCCAAGGAGATCGTCCAGGCCCACGGCATGACCGTCGGCGAGCTGGCCCGCTTCTTCGACGCCGAGTTCCTGCCCGCCGACGCCGGCGGCCGCCTCCGCGACCTCTCCGTCGTCGAGCTCAAGGGCTGGCGGCGCGACGTGCCGTTCGCGGCCACGGGCCTGCCGTGGGTCATGCCGAGCCCGAACATGCCGACGCCCGACACCGCCCTCGTCTACCCCGGCACGTGCCTGTTCGAGGGCACCAACCTCTCGGAGGGCCGCGGCACGACCCGCCCGTTCGAGCTGCTCGGCGCCCCGTTCGTCGACCACCGGTGGGCCGAGCGCGTCGCCGGGCGCGGGCTGCCGGGCGTCGGCGTCCGGGAGGCCTACTTCACCCCGACGTTCAGCAAGCACACCGGCGCCGTCTGCGGCGGCATCCAGCTGCACGTCACCGACGCGTCGGCCTTCGACCCCATCCGCACGACGGTCGAGATGCTCGTCGCCCTCAAGGCCCTCTACCCCGACTTCGCCTGGCGCTACGACTCCTACGACCCCCAGCGGCCGTACTGGGTCGACAAGCTGACCGGCTCCCCCCGGCTGCGCACGCAGGTCGACGCCGGGGCACCGGCCGACGAGGTCGTCGGCGCCTGGAGCGCGGAGCTCGCGGCCTTCGACGCCCGACGCCGCCAGTACCTCATCTACGGCGGCCCCGCGGCCTGACGCACAGCCGACCGCCCCGACACCGGACAATCAAGGAGTGACATGCGCCTGCGCACCCTCGTCGCCGCACCGGTCGCCGCACTCGGTGCCGTCGCCCTCGCGGGCACGCTCGTGACCGCGAGCCCGGCCACCGCCGACGACTTCAGCAAGCCCGACCGCGGGTTCGCCCCGCCGAACACCGTCCTCGCCGACGCCACCCCGCAGAGCCTCGGCCTCGACCCGGCCCCGATCGCCGAGTCGGTCGCGCAGATCCACGCCCACGAGCAGCCAGACGCCTCGGGGCACCCGCTCTTCGCCGGCGCCGTCGGGATCATGGGCCACGAGGGGAAGATCGTCGAGCGCGACGCGTCGGGCTGGGCCCTGCGGTACGCGAACGAGACCACCGAGCTGCCCCGCGACCAGTGGGTGCCGATGCGCACCGACACGATCTTCGACCTCGCGTCGGTGTCCAAGCTGTTCACCTCGCTCGCGGTCGTCCAGCTGGTCGAGGAGGGCACGGTCGCACTCGAGAAGCCTGTGGCCACCTACCTGCCCGAGTTCGCGGCGAACGGCAAGCAGTCGGTGACGGTGCGCCAGCTGCTGACCCACACCTCGGGCTTCACGTCGTGGCTGCCGCTCTGGAGCAGGTACCCCGACAAGGCGTCGCGGATCAAGGCCGTCATGGACCAGCCACTGACCAACCCGCCGGGCAGCACGTACCTCTACAGCGACCTCAACCTCATCACCCTCGGCGTCATGGTCGAGAAGCTGCGCGGCGCACCGCTCGACCGGGTCGTGCACGACCGCATCACCGCGCCCCTCGGCATGACGGACACCGGCTACAACCCGACCGACAGGAAGCGCACCGCCGCCACCGAGTACCAGACGGCACCACCGCGCGGGCTCGTGTGGGGCTCGGTGCACGACGAGAACGCGTGGTCGCTCGGCGGTGTCGCCGGCCACGCCGGCGTCTTCTCGACCGTCGACGACCTTGCCCGCCTCTCGCAGGCGCTGCTCAACGGCGGCACGTACGAGGGCCACCGGATCCTGTCGCGCAAGAGCGTGGAGTCGCTCATCACGAACTTCAACGGCGACTTCCCGGGCGACGACCACGGCCTCGGGTTCGAGCTGAACCAGCGCTGGTACATGGACGCCCTCTCCGGTCCGCGCACCGCAGGCCACACCGGCTACACCGGCACCTCGATCGTCATCGACTTCACGAGCCGCTCGTTCGCGATCCTGCTGACCAACCGGGTGCACCCGTCGCGCAACTGGGGCTCGGTCAACGGCGCCCGGCGCGAGTGGGCGCACGGGCTCGCCGCGTCGATGGGCATCCGGCCGAGGCACGGCGACACCGCCTGGTTCACCGGCGGGCAGAACGCGACGACCTCGACGCTGACGACGCAGCCGCTGCCCGTCCCGGCCGCCGGGGCCCGGCTCGGCTTCGACCTGTTCCTCGACACCGAGGAGACCGACCTGCTGCACCTCGAGCGGTCGACGGACGGCGGCGCGACGTGGACGCCAGTGACCTTCGAGCTGCGCGACCGCGGCACGACCGAGACGGCCGACGGCGTCGTGTCCGGCTCGGGCACGCGGCGGTGGGTCCAGGCTCGGGCGGACCTGCCGGGCGGAAGCCAGCTCGTCCGGTGGCGGCACGTCACCGACGGCGGCTACCTCGGGCGCGGCGTCGCCGTCGACGACATCGAGGTCGGCGGGCCGGGCGGGGTCCTGCTCGACGGCGAGAAGACGCCCGGCGCGTTGACGCCCGAGGGGTGGGCGCTCCGGGGCCGCGAGACCGTAGCGTAGGCCCATGCCGAGGACTGACGACCGCGCCGAGGACCGAGCCGCGGACGGCCCGGCACAGCCCGGTAGACCCGCCGGGGCGCCCCTGCTCATCCGCCTCCGTGGCATCCGTCCGTCCCTGTCGCCCGCCGAGGACCGCGTCGCCGAGATCGTGCTCGCCGACGCACGGCGGGCGGCCGGGCTGACGATCAGCGAGCTCGCGAGCGCCGCGAGCACCTCCGAGACCACCGTCCTGCGGTTCTGCCGGAGGCTCGGGCTGCCGGGCTACCCCCAGCTGCGGCTCGCGCTGGCCGAGGAGAGCGCCCAGCCGCGCAGCCTCACGCGCGGCGACACCGACATCAGTGCGAGCGACACCATCGACGACATCATCGCCAAGGTGGCCTTCACCGACGCGAGCGCCGTCGAGGAGACCGCCCAGGGCCTGGACCGCGAGGCCCTGACGGCGGCGGCCGCGGCCATCGCACGCGCCGGCCGCGTCGACATCTACGGCATCGGTGCGTCCGCGATCGTCGGCACCGACCTGCAGCAGAAGCTGCACCGCATCGGGGTCGTCGCGTTCGCGTGGAACGACCCGCACATCGCCCTGACGAGCGCGACGCTGCTGCGCAAGGGCGACGTCGCGGTCGGCATCTCGCACTCGGGGACGACCGCCGAGACGATCGAGGCGCTGGCCGCCGCACGCTCGAACGGCGCGACCACCGTGGCGATCACCAACTTCCCGGTGGCGAGGCTCGCGGAGGGCGCCGAGATCATCATCGCGACGGCCGCGCGCGAGACGAGCCTGCGCTCGGGCGCGACGGCGAGCCGCATCGCGGCGCTCACGGTCGTCGACTGCCTCTACATCGCGGTGGCCCAGCGCAACCTGCGCAAGGCCCGCAAGGCCGTGGCCGAGACCCGCGAGGCCGTCGCCGGCCACCACGTCCAGGACTGACGCGCGGCTCGGCATCGCCTCGATCCCGCGTCCCGCCCCCTCACGGGGCAAGCCGTCACCGTCGTGACCTGAATGTGACTCATTTACACCATTGACGCTCATCGCGTAGGAAACTAACCTCGCGACCGTGAGCAGCGAGGTGACCGTGGACGCCCCCACCGAGGAGCGCCATCCGGGGACGACGTCCATCGACACGCACACCTCGCTCGGCATCCTCCGGGCCCTCAACGCCGAGGACGCCACGGTCGCCGGCGCCGTCGCCGCAGTGCTGCCCGAGCTCGCCCTCCTCGTCGACCGGGCCGTCGACTCGCTCCGCGCCGGCGGGTCCGTCCACTACTTCGGCGCCGGCACCTCGGGCCGCCTCGCCGTCCTCGACGCCGCCGAGCTGCGTCCCACGTTCAACGCCCCGGAGGGCCTCGTCGTCGCGCACCACGCCGGCGGCCCGACCGCCCTGCTCCAGGCCGTCGAGAACGTCGAGGACGACGCCGAGCTCGGCCGCAGCGAGGCCGGCGTGCTGCGCCCGGGCGACGTCGCCATCGGGCTCACCGCCTCGGGCCGGACACCGTTCGTGCGCGGCGCCCTCGAACGGGCCCGCGAGGTCGGGGCCACCACGGCCCTCGTCACGGCCAACCCGCACGCCGAGCTCGCCGGCCTCGCCGCCCACCTGCTGGCCGCGCACACCGGGCCGGAGGCGCTCACCGGCTCCACGCGCCTCAAGGCAGGCACCGCCCAGAAGCTCGTGCTCAACTCGTTCTCGACCGCGCTGATGATCCGCCTGGGCCGCACCTGGTCCAACCTCATGGTCGACGTCGTCGCGACGAACGCCAAGCTGCGCGGACGCGTCGTGCGCATCCTCCAGGAGGCCACCGGCGCCGGCGAGGACGAAGCCCGCGTCGCCCTCGACGCCGCCGGCGGCGAGCTCAAGCCGGCGCTGCTGTCGATGCTCGCGGGGGTCGACGCCACCACGGCCCGCGCCGCCATCGAGGACCACGAGGGCTCCGTCGCCCGCGCCCTCACGGCCCTCACGGCCCCCGCGGCCCTCGCGTCCCTCGCGTCCCCCGCGTCCCCCACCGGCCCGGCAGCACCCCGCCCCACCCCCATCACCCCACCCGCAGGGACATCCCGACAGGAGCACCCATGACCCCCGCCCTCCCCCGCACCGGCCCGTCGCGACCCCGCCGACGCGGCCTCCTGGCGCTCGCCGCCGTCTCCGGCGCCCTGCTCGTCGGGGCGTGCTCGCCCTCGTCGGGTGGCACGGCCTCCGGCGGTGGCGACGGCAAGGTGACGCTGACCGTGTGGTCGTGGCGCGTCGAGGACGAGGCCGCCTACAAGAAGATCTTCGCGGTCTACGAGAAGGCCCACCCGAACGTGACGGTCGACTTCAAGGCCTTCAAGGCGACCGAGTACAACAAGATCCTCGCCACCGGCCTCGCCGGCTCCGACGGTCCCGACGTGCCGCAGGTCCGCTCCTACGGCCAGCTGCAGACGACCGTCGCCAGCAAGTCGCTGCTGCCCCTCGACGGCAAGGTCGACCTCACCGGCTGGGACGAGAACGTCGTCGCGAGCGCCAAGGGCAAGGAGGACGGCAAGGTCTACTCCGTCCCGTTCGCCCGCCAGACGGTCCAGATGTTCTACAACCAGGGCCTGTTCGAGAAGAACGGGCTCAAGGCACCCACCACGTGGGACGAGTTCATCGCCGACAACGACAAGCTCGTCGCGGCCGGAGTCACGCCGATCGCCGTCGGTGCCAAGGACGACTGGACCCTGCCGATCGTCCACGAGGTGCTCGCCGCCCCCCGCTTCGGCGGCAAGGCCTTCCAGCAGGAGGTCCTCAGCGGCAAGAAGTCGTTCACCGACCCCGACTGGGTCGCCTCGGTCAAGGTCGTCGGCGACCTCGCGAAGTACATGCCCAAGAACGTTACCGGCGTCGCCGCCACCGACGCCCAGACCCTCTTCTCGGCCGAGAAGGCCGCGATGATCCCGGGCGGCTCCTTCGACCTCGGCGTCCTCGAGAAGGCCAACCCGAACGTCAGGGTCGGCGTCTTCCAGGTGCCCCCGGCCCCGGGCTCGCCGAGCGGTTCCGCCGCCACGACGGCAGGATGGGCCGATGGCAACTTCGCGGTCTCGGCCAAGTCGAAGCACCCGAACGAGGCCACGGAGCTCGTGAAGTGGATGACCTCCAAGGAGTTCGGCCAGATGGTCACCGACGACATCAAGCAGATCTCGGCCGTCCCGGGCGTCGACCCGTCCGACCCGCTGCTCAAGCAGATGAGCGACAACTACACGAGCTCCGGCTCGCCGTACCTGCTGCTCACCGACTTCCGCTACGGCTCCCCGTCGGGCACCGACCTGCTCGGCAAGGGCCTGCAGGAGCTGCTCCTCGGCTCCAAGGACGCCGCGGCCGTCAGCGCCGAGCTCGACTCCGGCGTCAAGACCTGGTTCAAGCCGAGCGCCTGAGCGCCCGGCGCGTCGATCACCCGAGCCAGCCACCCACCACCGTCCGGCCGGCACCCCACCCGCCGGCCGGACGGTACCTCGCGCACCACCCGGCCCCTGCTGCCCCGTCACCACCCGTCCCGGCCCCCACGAGGAGGTCCTCATGAGGCGTCGCACCGGACTGCTGTTCCTCACGCCCGCGCTCGCGCTCTTCGCGGTGTTCGTGCTCTACCCGATGCTGACGGCGTTCTCGTACGCCTTCTTCGACTGGGAGGGCACGGCACGCGGCGCCTTCGCCGGCGTCGACAACTTCGTCACCCTCTTCACGCGGGCCCCGTTCACCACCGACCTGCCTCGGGCACTGCTGCACAACGTGCTCTTCTTCGTCGGCACGATGCTCATCCAGAACACCGTCGGCCTCAGCGTCGCCTACCTGCTGCACTCCCGACCGCG
The DNA here is from genome assembly GCA_023389095.1 of Actinomycetes bacterium. GTDB lineage: Bacteria > Actinomycetota > Actinomycetes > Actinomycetales > Dermatophilaceae > Monashia. Next base: position 2,181 of record JAEWFB010000374.1, on the reverse strand, counting down.
CACGCGCCGCCTGCTGCAGACGCTCTACGCGATGCCCTACCTCGTGAGCCCGATCGTCATCGGCTACCTCTGGACGCTGCTGCTGTCGCCGACGTTCGGGCCGGTCAACACCCTGCTGACCGACATCGGGCTCGAGTCGTGGGCCCTGCCGTGGCTCGGCGACCCGAAGACCGCCCTGTGGGTCGTCATCCTCGTCAGCGTGTGGCAGTGGATCGGCTTCCCGGTCCTGCTCTACGGCGCCGCGCTCGGCGGCGTCCCCGAGGAGCTCACCGAGGCCGCCCGCGTCGACGGGGCCTCGCACCGGCAGGCGTTCTTCCGCATCACGCTGCCGCTGCTCGTGCCCGCCATCGGCACCGTGTCGGTGCTGACGTTCATCTTCGCGATGGAGGCCTTCGCGCTGCCGTACGCCTTCGGTGGCTCCACCGGAAACCCCGCCGGCGCAACCGACTTCGTGTCGCTGCTCTTCTACCGCACCGCCTTCGACTCGGGTGCGACCGACGCGATCGGCAGCTCCTCGGCCCTGGCCACGGTGCTGTTCGTCATCATCTTCGGCGGGGCGTACGCGGCCACGGCCGTGCTCCGCCGGCACGAGCGGAGGATCACCGCATGACCACGGCCGTCGTCACCCCCGAGTCCTCGGAAGCCCCGGCCCGTGACGCCCTCCCACCCGCGTCGACCCGCCTCGGCCGGCGTCGACCGTCCGGCACCGGCCGCGCCGTCGGCGGGGCGGGCGCGAGCGTCCTGCTCTGGGGCTACGCCGCCCTGGCCCTCGTGCCGCTCGTGCTCATGGTGAGCAACTCGTTCCGCTCCAACTCCGACCTCATCACCGACCCCCTCGGGCTGCCCACGCCACCCACCACGGCCAGCTACGTCGAGGCCTGGACCACCGGCAACTTCGCGACGTACTTCGGCAACTCGCTCGCGGTCACGGTCGGAGCCGTCGCGATCTCGACGGCGGTGTCGACGATGGCCGCCTACGCCCTGGCCCGCGGGCGCTCGAGGGTGTTCCGGTGGTTCGAGGCGCTGTTCCTGTCCGGCCTCATGCTGCCGATCCACCTGGCGATCCTGCCGATCTTCTACCTCTTCGACGGCCTGGGCCTCATCGACTCCCGGTTCGGACTGTCCCTCATGTACGCCGCGTCGGGCGTGCCCTTCTCGATCTTCGTGCTCACGACGTTCTTCCGGCAGCTGCCGGCCGAGCTCGAGGAGGCGGCGGCCCTCGACGGCGCGAACCACTGGCAGACCTTCTGGCGGATCATGGTGCCGCTCGTGCGCCCGGCCGTGGCCACCGTGGCGGTGTTCCGCTTCGTGCCGATCTGGAACGACTTCCTCTTCCCGCTCGTGCTCCTGCGCCGCGACGAGAAGTACACGCTGCCGGTCGGGCTCACCAGCTTCTTCGGGGAGAACGCGACGAACTACTCCGCCGTGTTCGCCGGGCTCGTCATCACGACCGTGCCGCTGATCGTGCTGTTCCTCGTGGCCACGAAGCAGATCGTGGCGGGCTTGACCGCCGGCATGGCGAAGTGATCGGCTCGCCTGCGTGGCGGGTTCGAGAACAGGTCCTGGCGGTGGCGTGCTGAGCCGCGTCGTGGCCGTCGACGTCGGTGGCTCGGGACTGCGGCTCACGTGCATCGACGCGGGGGCGCCCGAGGACGCGCCGCTGACCATTCGCACGACCGACGGGGTTCGCTTGGGCGCCAAGGGGATCGACGTGTCGGCCCTCGTCACCTCGGCGCGTGGGCTGCTGCCGGGTGACGGAGTCTTCGGCGCCGACCTGTCCGACGCCGTCGTCGTGTGGTCGATGCGTGGCCTGCTCTTCCTCGCCGACCGCGAGGCCGTCCTCGACACCGTCGCGGGCGGGCTGCGGGCCCGGCACACGGTCGTCGTCAGCGACGCGGTCGCCAACCTCGTCGGCGCGCTCGGCGTCGTGCGGCCCGGCGCCGTCGTCGCGGCCGGCACCGGGGCGGTCGCGTTCGGCACCGACTTCGACGCGCACTGGAACCGCGTCGACGGCTGGGGCCACGTGCTCGGCGACGCCGGGTCGGCCGCGTGGGTCGGGCTCGAGGGGCTGCGCGCGGCGTTGCGCGCTCTCGACGGCCTGCCCGGCGGCTCGCCCGCGCTGCTCGACGCGGCGACCACGCTGCTCGGCGATCCCGCCGGGTGGCCACGGCTCGTCATGAC
>JAEWFB010000341.1 GCA_023389095.1 Actinomycetes bacterium | reverse complement strand
CGGCCGCCCTCGCCCCGTCGACGCCCGCGACCCGTCGCCCGCGGCCGACGCCGACCTCGCCACCAGCGTCACCGGCGCCGTCACCGACGACGGCGGTGCGGGCGGGCGTGCCCACGGTCCTGGACCTCGAGCCGAGCGCCGACCGGCGCTACACCGCCTCGATCGTCGCGCCCCCGGGCTGGCTCGTGACGTCGGTGCGCGACCAGCGCGGCGGCCGTGAGGTGGAGCACGTCGGGACGCCGACGCGCACCTTCGAGGGCACGCTGCGTCCCGGCCCGCTCGTCGTCGAGGTGACGCCACAGTCCGGCGCCACGGCGGGAACCCTCATCCTGCGGTTCACCGATCGGACCGGCGCCCTCCTGCCCGGTTCGGGCGACCACCCGCTGCCGTGACCCGCCCGGTGGGAGGGGCTTCAGCGGAGGGCGTCGTAGAAGGCGGGTAGCCGGCGCCGGTAGCCGTCGAGAAGCTGCCGCGCCACGGTGACGGAGTCGACGAGCGGGTGCAGCGCGAAGGCCTCGACGGCGAGCCGTGCCGAGCCCTCGCGGGCGGCCCGCACCACGAGCTCGTCGACGGCCTTGACCTGCTGTGCGAGTCCCAGGGAGGCTCCGGCGAGCGGCGACACCGGCAGCGGGCGTGGTCCGGATGCGTCGACGGCACAAGGGACTTCGACGACGGCGTCCTCGGGGAGGCCGGGCAGCGTGGCACCGTTGCGGACGTTGAGGATGAGCCGGGCCGGCTCGTCGCGGGCGATCGCCGCCATGAGCGCGAGCGCGACCCCCTCGTACCCGCCGCCCTCGACGTCGGACGCGTCACGCTCGTCACCGCCGTCGGCGCGGCTCTCCTGCATGTACGTGGCGTTCCGCTCGCGCCGCACGCCATCCCAGACGACGAAGGGGTCCGCGGAGTCCTTTGCCGCCGAGTAGAACTGCGCCTGCTGACGAACGAGGTACTCCCCGCGGGTCTGGGCCGCCGCGGTGATCTGGTCCACGGCGTCGCGGGCGAAGTAGTAGTACCAGAGGTACTCGTTCGGGATCGCCCCGAGCGTCTGGAGCCAGTCGACGCCGAAGAGGTGGCCCTCCTCGGTGGCGCCCAGCCGCGCCGGGTCGGCGAGGAGGTCGGGCAGCACGTCGCGCCCGTCCACGCGCAGGCCCGAGAGCCAGCCGAGGTGGTTGAGGCCGGCGTAGTCGATCTCGACGTCGTCGAGGCAGTGCCCGAGGGCGCCCGCGGCCCGCTTGGCGAGGCCGAGCGGGGAGTCGCAGATGCCGACGACGCGCTCGCCGAGCACCTGCTGCATGGCCTGGGTGACGAGACCGGCGGGGTTGGTGAAGTTGATGACCCACGCGTCGGGCGCGAGGCGGGCCACGCGCTGGGCGACGTCGACGGCCACCGGCACGGTGCGCAGCCCGTAGCCGACGCCGCCGGGGCCGGTGGTCTCCTGGCCGAGCAGCCCGAGGCCCAGGGCGATCCGCTCGTCGGCGGTGCGGCCCTCGAGGCCGCCCACGCGGATCGCGGAGAAGACGAAGTCGGCGCCGTCGAGCGCGGCGTCGAGGTCGGTCGTGGCGCGGACCGCGGGCGGCGCAGGCGCGCCGGCCGCGTCGGCTGCGGTGCTGCGCGACTCCGCCTGGGCGTCGAGGACCCGGCGGACGACCTCGAGCCGGGAGGCGTCGGTGTCGTGGAGGACGACCTCGGTGACGCGTCGGGACGCGTCGGGCGTCCGGTCCCCGAGCAGCGCGCCGTGGACGAGCGGCACCCGGAACCCGCCGCCCCCCAGTACGACCAGCCTCATCGTGCCCTCACCGAGCCCTCACCGAGCCGTCACCCCGTCACCACCCCGTCATCACCGAACCGACGCTAACAGGCTTGCGGCGGATGGGAGCATGGTGACGATGCCGACGAGCTCCGCCTTCGACCCGCTTTCCGCCCGACGCGCCGCCGCCGGGCCGGATCTCGACGTGTTCGTCTGGGGGACGGTCTTCCTCGACATGATCTTCGCCGGGCTCCCGGCGACGCCCGCGCCGGGCACGGAGGTGTGGGCCGAGGGGCTCGCGTCGTGCCCCGGCGGGATCGCCAACCTGGCCGTCGCGACGCGTCGGCTCGGCCTGCGCACGTCGCTCGCCGCCGCGTTCAGCGACGACGACTACGGCGACTTCTGCTGGCGCACGCTCGAGGAGCAGGAGGGCATCGACCTCTCCCGAAGCCGGCGGTTCGCCGACTGGCACAGCCCGGTCACGGTGTCGATGTCGGTCGACCGCGACCGCAGCATGGTCTCGCACGGCCACCCCTCGCCGGTGCCGGCCAGCGAGCTCATCGGCACGCCGCCGCGGTCGCGAGCGGTCATGGTCGACCTCGCCGAGGACGAGGCGTTCGGGGGGAGCGGCACGTGGGTGGACCTCGCCCGCTCCGACGGCGCCATCGTGTTCGCCGACGTCGGCTGGGACCCCAAGGAACGCTGGGCGCCGGAGGTGCTCGACCGGCTCGAGCGCTGCGACGTCTTCATGCCCAACGCGGTCGAGGCGATGGCCTACACGGGCACCCGAACGACGGTCGAGGCCCTCTACGCCCTCGCCGACCGGGTGCCGGTCGCGATCGTCACCGACGGGCCCAACGGCGCCGTCGGCATCGACCAGCGCACCGGCGAGGAGGCGCGGGTGCCGTCGCTGCGCGTCGACGAGGTCGACCCGACCGGGGCGGGCGACGTGTTCGGCGCCGCGCTGCTCGTCGGCACGCTCGCCGAGTGGCCGCTCGAGCAGCGGATGACGTTCGCGACGCTGTGCGCCGGGCTGGCGCTGCAGCAGTACGGCGGGTCGCTCGCGGCCCCCGGGTGGGGCGACCTCGCCGACTGGTGGACCGCCCTGGCCGCCCACTCCTCCGACGACGCCTACCACCGCTCGCTGCGGCGTCGGTACGCCTTCCTCGACGACATCGTGCCCCGGGTGCCCACGATGGCCTGCCGGCGCGCGACCGCGACGATCGCCCGCCGCGCCGACGTCCACGACCTCGACTGACCTCGACTGACCTCGACTGACCTCGACTGGCGCGTCGCCACCCCGCGCTCCCCGGCTTCCCCGGCATCCCCGGCATCCCCGGATTCCCCGGCTTCCCCGGCTTTCCCAATCGAGAGAACACTCCGTCAGTGACTCAGCGTTCTCTCGATTGGAGGGAGGGCACCCGCCGGGCGGTGGCAGTGTGGGTCCATGGAGAAGTCGTCGCTGACCGCCCTCGCCCGAGAGCTGCTCGAGCGCGCCGCCGGGACCTCGAACGGCCGCAGCGCCGACACGGTGTACGGCGGCCACGAGCACGTGCTGCGCCAGACCGTCATCGCCCTGACGGCGGGGCAGTCGCTGTCCGAGCACGAGAACCCCGGCGAGGCCACGGTGCACGTCCTGCGCGGACGCGTGCGCCTCAGCACCGACGGCGCCGCCTGGGAGGGAGTGGCGGGCGACCTGCTCGCCGTGCCGGACGCACGGCACGCGCTCGAGGCGCTCGAGGACTCCGCGGTGCTGCTTACCGTGGCCAAGATCGGCTGATGCCGGCTCCCAGCGGGCTCAGTCGAGGCAGAACTCGTTGCCCTCGACGTCCTGCATCACCTGGCACGACTCGTTGAACCCGTCGGCGACGAGCAGCTCGACGCGGCTCGCGCCGAGCGCCTCGAGGCGGACGGCCTCGGCCTCCAGGGCGTCGAGACGCTCCTGCCCGCCGAGGCCGGTGCCGACGCGCACGTCGAGGTGCACGCGGTTCTTGACGACCTTGCCCTCGGGGACCTTCTGGAAGAACAGGCGCGGGCCGACGCCCGTGGGGTCGACGCACACGAAGGCCGAGCCCTGCCGCTCGGCGGGCAGCGACTGGTCGAACGCCGTCCACGAGTCGAAGCCGGGTGGCGGCGCCGGCACCTCGTAGCCGAGCACCTCGCACCAGAAGCGGGCCACCCGCTCGGGCTCCGCGCAGTCGAACGTCACCTGGACCTGTCGCACCGTCGCCATGGCGCCCACCCTAGGGGCGGGCGCCGGCGTCCCGCGCGGGCTTTGCGACGCCGGCTGCGCCGACGCGTCAGGCGTGGCGCCCCGTGTGCGCGGTGGGGTGCAGGAGCTCGGCGCGCTGCTGCACGAGCAGGGTGGCGCCCACGACGATGCACACGACCTCGGCGATCGCAGCGGCCCAGACCGACCCGCCGCGCCAGTCGGTGTGCACACCCATGAGGCCGACCGTCGAGGCGATGGTGAACGCGCCCAGCGTCGCGGCCCCGAACCCGAGGGTCAGGAACGCCGGTAGCCAGTGCCGCCACCGGACGAGCAGCACCGCGATGACGATGCCGGCCACGACGTTGACGAGGAACATCGGCCCGACGGACTGGTTGCGGACGCCGTCGAACCACAGGTAGAGGTGCACTCCGGCGGAGACGAGCAGCGCCGCGGCACCCACGAGTCGCAGGGTCATCGGGACCCTCCCTTTCAGTGTCACAGCCGGTCGTGAGACGCGCGGCCCGCTGTTCGGTGGACACCCTTGACGACGCCTGCCGGGTCGGGTCGGTTCAGCACGGCCCGGTGGAACGGCAGGACCGTCCTCGTGCAGCGAGCGCGTGGATCGGCCTCGTGCATCGGGCGCGTGGCGTCAGCGGAACGAGGTGAGGATGCGGTCGCGCACGGCGCTCATCGGCCACACCGGCGCGCTGCTGCCCGGGCGCAGCCCGTCCTGCCAGCCCCACGCGTCGATGCGGGCGGTGACGCCGGCGTCGCGGGTCAGCACGGCGACGGGCACGTCGTGCGTGGCGTGGTCGCCCGACACGACGCTGGCGGGCTGGTGGTCGCCCAGGACGAGCACGACGAGGTTGCGGTCGC
>JAEWFB010000274.1 GCA_023389095.1 Actinomycetes bacterium | reverse complement strand
GCCGTCGGGGGCGCCGCCCCGGCGGTCCCCGCCACACCGGCCGCCGCCCCGCAACCGTTCGCCGAACAGCTGTCCCGGCCGGTCCTGCACCTCGCGACCGGCGCGCCGGGCGAGCACGTCGTCACGGTGCGCGTCAATCCCGAGCACCTCGGTCCCGTCACGGTCCAGGCTCACATCGGCGCCGACGGCGTGCGCATCGAGCTCTTCAGCGCCACCGAGGCCGGGCGGGCCGCCGTGCACGCCGCCCTGCCCGACCTGCGCCGCGACCTCGCCGGAACCGGCCTCGGCGCCAGCCTCGACCTGTCCCAGCGGGGCGCCCCGACCCACGACCCGAGCTCCGGGGACGGTCGCGGGGGTCGTGGTGACGCCGGCACGCAGGGTCGGGAGCCGTCCCGCACGGACGCCGGGCCCCGGGTCACCGTCACATCGGGGACGGGCCACCACGCCTCCACCCCCTCCCAGTCGTCCCCAACCGTGGCCGTCCTGGACGTCCTCGCCTGAGAGAGAAGGAGACCCATGACCACCACCCCACTCGGTCCGGTCGGATCCGTCACGTCGGTCGGAGGCACGAGCTTCAGCTCCACCGCCCCCACCCGCACGCCCAAGCAGACCATGGACTCGACGGTCTTCATGGACCTGCTCGTGACCCAGCTGAAGAACCAGGACCCGAGCTCGCCGATGGACACCAACGCCATGATCGGGCAGACCACCCAGCTCGCCGTCATGGAGAAGCTGAGCCAGATGGCGGCCGACAGCACCCAGGGCCTGCAGGCCCAGCAGCGTTCGGCGGCAGCGGCCCTGCTCGGTCGAACCGTCACCTACCTCGACGCCACCGGAGCCACGGCGACCGGCACGGCGTCGGCCGTCTCCTTCACCGGCACCACCCCGACCGTCACCGTCGGCACGGCGAGCGTCCCCCTCGCCTCGATCACCGGGGTCTCCGGCTCCTGAGGGCCGACACCCCCACCCACACCACCCACCCAGAAAGGCCGTCCCCATGCTTCGTTCGCTCTACTCCGGCATCTCGGGCCTGCGCGCCCACCAGACGATGCTCGACGTCACCGGCAACAACATCGCCAACGTCAACACCACCGGGTTCAAGGGCTCCTCGACCCAGTTCCAGGACACCCTGTCGCAGCTGACCCAGGGTGCCTCCGGCCCGCAGGCGGCGACCGGCGGCACGAACCCCGCGCAGGTCGGCCTCGGCGTCCGCGTCGCCGCCGTGACGACGACGTTCACGCAGGGCTCGGCCCAGACCACGGGCAAGGCCACCGACATGATGATCTCCGGCGACGGCTTCTTCGTGACGAGCCGCGGCGGCCAGCAGTACTTCACCCGTGCGGGCGCGTTCGGTCTCGACGCCGCCGGCCACCTCGTCGGCCCCGACGGCGGCATCCTGCAGGGCTGGATGGCCGACGCGTCGGGCCGGGTCAACACCGGTGCGCCGACCACCGGCCTCGTCCTGTCGCCCACGGCGATGATCCCGGCCCGCGCCACGACCGGCGTCGAGGTGGGTGGCAACCTGCCCTCCGACGCCGCCACCGGCGCCACCCTCCAGCGCGACATCCAGGTCTACGACGCGAACGGCACGGCGCGGGCCCTGTCGCTGTCCTTCACCCGGACGGCCGGCGGCTGGGACGTCGCCGCGACCGACGCCTCGGGTGCCACGGGCAGCGGCTCGCTCGCCTTCACCGACGGCAAGCAGACGACTCCCGGGTCGGTCAGCGTCGGCGGCATCACCGTCGACCTCGGCACCGTCACCGGCTACGCCGGCAGCACGACGGTGGCCGCCACCGGCCAGAACGGCTGGGAGGCAGGCACGCTCGAGGCGTTCAGCGTCGGAGCGGACGGGTCGCTCGTCGGCTCGTTCAGCAACGGTGTCCGTCAGGCGGTCGGCCGCGTGGCACTGGCCCGCTTCACCAACCCGGCGGGCCTGGAGAAGGCCGGACAGTCCTCGTACACGAGCACCGCGAACTCCGGCAACGCCCAGGTCGGCCAGGCCGGCGACTCCGGCTTCGGCTCGCTCGTCGGGGGTGCGCTCGAGATGAGCAACGTCGACCTCTCGCAGGAGTTCACCAACCTCATCGTGGCCCAGCGCGGCTTCCAGGCGAACGCACGCATCATCACGACGTCGGACCAGGTGCTCCAGGAGCTCGTCGACCTGAAGCGCTGACCTTACGGTCGGCCGTCCCCTGCCGATAGAGGGGGGCGGAGGCACGAGCGCCCCGCCCCCCGACAGGAACGGCCCCATGATCGCAGTCACCCGCCTCAACGGGTCACGCTTCGCGGTGAACCCCGACCTCATCGAGCGTGTCCAGGAGAACCCGGACACCACGCTCGTCATGGTCGGCGGCGCCACGTACGTCGTGCGCGAGAGCCTGCCCGAGGTCATCGCGCTCATCGCCGAGTTCCGCGCCCTCGTCATCGCCACGGCCCACTCGTACGCCCCGGAGGACGGCCCGCGCCTGAGCGTCCTGCGAGGAGAGGGCGACTCGGTCGCTGCCGCGGACGCCGCCACGGCTGCAGGGGCTGCCGCCGCGGCGGCGCCGACCCCGATCCGGCCGACCGAGCGATAAGGAGCGCACCCGATGGACCCCTCACTCGTCATCGGACTCGTCCTCGCGTTCGGGTCGGTCTTCGCCATCGTCACCCTCGAGGGCGCGCACATCGGGTCCCTGCTCCTGCCGCCGCCGATGATCCTCGTGTTCGGCGCCACCATCGCCGTGGGCATCGCCGGCAACACCATCAAGGACAGCCTCCGCGCCTTCAAGGCCGTGCCGAAGGCCTTCACGGGCAAGGCTCCCGCGCCCCAGGAGAGCATCGAGCAGATCATCCGGCTGGCCGAGAAGGCCCGCGCCGAGGGGCTGCTCGCGCTCGAGGCGGAGGCCTCCGACAGCAAGGACCCGTTCCTGTCGCAGGCCCTGCAGAACGTCGCCGACGGCACGGACCCCGAGGAGCTGCGCATCCTCATGGAGGACCAGATCGGCACCCGGGCCCGCGCCGACCACTCCGACTCCAAGTTCTTCGCCGCGCTCGGCGGCTACGCACCGACGATGGGCATCGTCGGCACCGTCGTGTCGCTGACGCACGTCCTCGAGAACCTCTCCAACCCCGACGAGCTCGGCCCGATGATCGCCAGCGCCTTCGTGGCGACGCTGTGGGGCCTGCTGTCGGCCAACTTCATCTGGCTGCCGCTGTCGGCCCGCATCGCGCGGCTGTCCGAGCTCGAGATCGAGCGGATGACGCTCGTCATGGAGGGTGTCCTCGCCGTCCAGAGCGGCGCTCAGCCGCTGCTGCTCGCCGACCGCCTGCGCGCCATGGTCCCCGAGCGCGGCGCCGGCAAGGACGGCAAGGGCAAGGACGGCAAGGGCAAGGACGGCAAGGGCGGCAAGGGCGGCAAGGCGAAGGTCGAGGAGGCGGCGTGAGCCGCCGACGCTCGCCGCGCAAGCCGCCCGAGAAGTTCCACGTCGACGAGCGGTGGGCCGTGTCGTACATGGACATGATCACGGTGCTCTTCTGCCTGTTCGTCGTGCTCTATGCGATGTCGACCGTCGACCAGAACCGGTTCGAGAAGCTGCGCAACTCCCTCGCCACCGGGTTCGGCACCAAGATCAGCCAGCGCATCGACACCGCGACCGGCACCGTCGTGCCGCCGTCGATGGCCAAGAAGGACTCCGAGGGCTTCGCCGACCTGGCCCTGGCCGTCAAGGACGTCAACCGCTTCGCGGCGATCCAGAAGGAGATGACGAAGCGGCTCACCACCCAGGGGCTGCAGAACGACGTCCAGTTCCACATCGACCAGCGCGGGCTGACGGTGCGGCTCGTCGGTTCGCAGACGTTCTTCAGCCCGGACAGCTCGATGCTGACGCCCCGGGCCAACCTCATCCTCGACGCCATCACCCCGGTCATCGTGCCCACGCGCCTGCAGGTGTCGGTCGAGGGGCACGCGGCGAACCTGCGCACCTCCTACCCGTCGGTGTGGGAGCTGTCGGCCGAGCGGGCCACCAAGGTGCTGCGCGCCATGGTCGAGCGCGACCACCTGCCCGGCTCACGCGTCGGGGCCACCGGCTTCGGCTCCTCACGCCCCGCCAGCACCGGGAAGACGGACGCCGACTACCGGCAGAACCGGCGCGTCGACGTCGTCGTGCTCTCCGACCAGCCGGAGAGCGTGCGGGCCCTCATCCCCGAGGCGCTCAAGGCGCGGGCGGCCCAGGCCAGCTCGTGAGCCGGCTCCGACGCCCCTGCCCCTGACAGGGCCCTTGACAGACGTCGGCGCCCTTAACACACGCCGGCGCCTGCCGATAGTGCCGGGCGTGACCATGCACGCCGTCGGGGCGACCGCGCAACGCACCGTGGAGCCCTACGACTTCCGCCGCCCGACGACGCTCGCGCGCGAGCACAGCCGGATCCTCGAGGCGGCCTTCGACTCCTTCGCCCGCCAGTGGGGCACGCAGCTGACCGCGAAGGTCCGCACCAAGTCGACCGCGACGACCGAGTCGGTCATCGTGCAGACCTACGACGAGTACGTGGCGTCGCTGCCCACGGTGACGTGCATGGTGCGCTGCGTCCTCGGCGACACGACGGCCAAGATGGTCGTGCAGTTCCCGACGCCGGTGGCGCTCGGCTGGGTGGCCCGGATGCTCGGCGGCAGCTCGGACACGGTCGGGCTCGAGCGCAAGCTGACCCCGATCGAGCACGCCCTCGTCAAGGCCGTCGTCGAGGAGTCGCTCGACGTCCTCGCCTACGCCCTCGGGCCGCTGCTGCCCGCCGAGGCGCGGGTCGAGTCGATCCAGTACAACTCGCAGTTCGCCCAGGCCGCCGCCACCTCCGACCTCATGGTCGTCGTCACCTGCGGCGTCCAGGTGGGCGACACGACCTCGCCGGTCACGTTCGCCATCCCGGCCGACACGCTCCTGCCGCAGCTCGGGGCCGTCAACCCCGTGGCGAGCAGCGAGAACGCGGCCGAGCTGACCCGCGAGCAGGTCGCGCAGGTGCCCGTCGAGGTGACGGTGCGGCTCGCGTCGGTCGCCGTGACGCCCGAGCAGGTGCTGACGCTCGCCGTCGGCGACACCCTGCCGCTGCCGCACCACGCGCGCGAGCCGTTCCAGGTCACCGTCGAGGGCCAGGACCTCGCCCGCGCCATGGTCGTGCGTTCCGGCTCCCGGGCCGCGGCCCAGATCGTGTCGCTCGTGCCCTCGCCGGCCGCGCCGGCCCTCGTCGCCACCCCCGACGCCTCCGCCCCCACCCAGGAGTACCGCCCGTGAGCACCGCAACCCTCGCCTCCGCCGCCGAGCACCTCGTGGCCTCCCTTCCCGTCCCCGGCCTGCGGGTCCTCGGGCAGGTCGGGCCGGACGCCGTCGCGGGGCCCGCCGACGCCGCGGTCGTCGCGGCCTCGCTCGTCGGCCCGCACCCGGCCGACCTCGTGCTCGTCGCCCTCGACACCCGGTTCGTCACCGAGGCGGGCGGCGGGCCCACCGCGTCGGCCACGGTCGTGCTGCGCCCGGCGTTCGAG
>JAEWFB010000248.1 GCA_023389095.1 Actinomycetes bacterium | reverse complement strand
GTGACGGGACGTCGTGGCACCACTCGGGCCAGGCCCTCGACATCGCCCGTCTGCGCACGGCCGGCGCCGACGTCGCGTCGCTGCGCTACGACCGCTGGCGCGACGACACGGCGGCCGAGGTGCGGCGTCGGCTGCGCACGTACTGGCAGGTGGCTGCCGGCCTGCACCTGCACTTCGCGGACGTGCTCACCTACCTGTTCGACCCGTCGCACTCCAACCACATCCACGTCGACAGCGGACGCTTCGGTCCCGGCGGCGTGCCCCGGCTCATCCCGCGCTCCCACGCGCAGGTGCAGGCGGTCCAGGCGATGTGCGTGCACGTGTGGGGTCGCGCCGGCGTGCAGACCACCGGCGAGCTCGACGGCCCGACGCGCGACGCCACGACCGCGATCCTGCGCGACCACGGCGGTGCCGGCGAGCTGACCGACGGCGTGGAGGCCTGGCAGGCGTTCCTGCGCGCGACGATGCTCCAGGCGCGCGACGCCTGAGGTCCGGCGGCGCCCGGGCGGGTGCGCGACCCTAGGATCGAGCGCATGCCCAGGAGCGTGCTCACCTCGCAGTCGCAGGACTTCCCCCGCTGGTACCAGGACGTGGTCGCCAAGGCCGAGCTGGCCGACAACGGCCCGGTGCGCGGCACCATGGTCGTGCGACCGTACGGCTACGCGATCTGGGAGCGCATGCAGGCCGACATGGACCGACGCATCAAGGAAGCCGGGGCGCGCAACGCCTACTTCCCCCTGTTCATCCCCGAGTCCTACCTCAAGCGCGAGGCCGAGCACGTCGAGGGCTTCAGCCCCGAGCTCGCCGTCGTGACCCACGCCGGCGGCAAGGAGCTCGAGGAGCCGGTGGTCGTGCGCCCGACGTCCGAGACCGTCATCGGCGAGTACATGGCCAAGTGGACCCAGAGCTACCGCGACCTGCCGCTGCTGCTCAACCAGTGGGCCAACGTCGTCCGGTGGGAGCTGCGCCCGCGGATCTTCCTGCGCACCAGCGAGTTCCTCTGGCAGGAGGGGCACACCGCCCACGCCTCGGAGCAGGACGCGCGCGCGTACGCCCGGCGGATCCATGCCGACGTCTACGCGGCGTTCATGCGCGAGACGCTCGCGATGCCCGTGGTGCTCGGCGTCAAGACCGCGCGCGAGCGGTTCGCCGGTGCGACGAACACCCTTGCGCTCGAGTCGATGATGCGTGACGGCAAGGCCCTCCAGATGGGCACGAGCCACGAGCTCGGCCAGAACTTCGCCCGGGCCTTCGACATCACCTACCTGTCGGAGCTGGGCCGCCAGGAGCTGTGCTGGACGACGTCCTGGGGCACCTCGACGCGGATGCTCGGGGGCCTCATCATGGGCCACGGCGACGACGCCGGCCTGCGGCTGCCGCCGCGGCTCGCGCCCGTGCAGGCGCTCGTCATGGTCGTCAAGGACGGTGAGGGCGTGGTCGAGGCGGCCCGCCAGGTCGTCACCGACCTCCTCGCCACCGGCGTCCGGGCCGAGCTCGACGACCGCACCGACACCGCCTTCGGACGACGCGCCGTCGACGCCGAGCTCAAGGGCATCCCGGTGCGCGTCGAGGTGGGTCCGCGGGACCTGGCCGAGGGGTCGGTCACCGTCGTGCGTCGGGTGGCCGGCGGCAAGACGCCGGTGTCGCTCGGCGCGCTGGTGCCGGCCGTGACGACGGCGCTCGACGAGGACCACGACGCCCTCTACGCCGAGGCGCTCGCGCGCCGCGACTCGGGCACCCGTGCCGTGACGACGGTCGAGGACGCCCTCGAGGCCGCCCGTACCGGGTGGGCCACGATCCCGTGGGCGACGCTCGGCATCGAGGGCGAGGCGCGCCTCGCCGCGTCGGGCGTCACGGTGCGCTGCCTGACGATGCCCGACGGTTCGGTGCCCGACGCGGAGGACGTGGACGGCGTCCTGGCCGTCGTGGGCCGCGCGTACTGACGCGCGTACTGACGCGCGTACTGACGCGCGTACTGGCCCGCGCTGCGGCGCCGGCCTGCAGGCCGATCCGGCGCGGGTACGGGGGGTCCGGGGAGCGCCGACGGCCCGGGGCGTGGGCGCCGTCACGCCGGCCACGGGAAGGTGCGGGCGTGCGGTGTCGTTGAGGTGGGGGAGAGGACGGTGACACGTGAGCGAGCAGAGCAGTGACGAGACGGTGACACCCGGGCGGCCGGCGGCCGTCCAGGCGACCGCGGCGCAGCCCGAGGTGCTGACGCCCTTGCTGCGCGACCGCGAGAGCGTCATGGTCTACGACCGGGAGCACGAGCTGTCGCCCGACGCCCTGCGGGCCATCCTCGAGGCCGCCCGCTGGGCCCCGTCGGCGGGCAACTCCCAGCCCTGGGGGTTCATCGTCGGGCGGCGCGGCGACGCGACCCACGAGGCGATGCTCGAGGTGCTGAGCCCGCCCAACCGCGTCTGGGCCCCGTCGGCGTCGGCGATCGTCTTCACGCTGCACCAGGTGGCCACCGACGAGGACCACGAGGTGTCCTACAGCGACTACGCCATGTTCGACCTCGGCCAGGCGGTCGCCCACATCACGGTGCAGGCCCGCTCGATGGGCCTGCAGGTGCGCCAGTTCGGCGGCTTCGACCACCGGGCCGCAACCGAGGCGTTCGCCGTCCCGCGCCACTGGGCGGTCACGACCGGCATCGCGCTCGGGCTCCCGGCCGGCTCCGGCGAGGACGAGCAGATGCCCGACTGGGTGCGCACCCGGGCCCGGCTCCCGCGCTCCCGGCTGCCCCTCGAGGAGTTCGTCCACTCGGGCAAGTTCGGCCACCCGGCCGACTTCCTCACCGACCCCCGCGGCTGACCTGAGCCCCGGGTCCGGAACGGCTCCTCCCGCTGACGGCGGGGGTCACGCCACGAACGCGTGACCCCCGCCGTGCGGTGCCGTCCCCTGGTGTCCGGTGCCCGGCGGTGCCGGCTCGGGTCACCAGCGGGAGGTCGCGGCGGCCATGAGGTCGCCGAAGAGCAGGCCGTGGTCCACCTCGAAGCCGCGGCGGGTGAACCAGTCGCCCATGTTGCGGGCGTCCCGCTCGAGGAACTCCGGGCCGTGCGGGTTGCCGATGACGTCGACGACCTGCGGCCAGTCGATGAGGACGAGGCGCGAGGCCTCGCCCTCACCCTCGAGGAGCACGTTGTACGGCGAGAGGTCGCCGTGCGCCCACCCAAGCTCGGCGAGCCGGAGCATCGCCTCGCGCAGCTGCTCGAAGAGCACCGGCAGCAGCTCCGGGTCCGGGCGGGTCTGCGCGAGGCGCGGTGCAGCCTGCCCGTCCTGCGAGCCGATGAACTCCATCAGCATCTCGTCGTCGGACATCTGCACCGGGTAGGGCACCGGCAGCCCCTCGTGC
The DNA here is from genome assembly GCA_023389095.1 of Actinomycetes bacterium. Classification (GTDB taxonomy): domain Bacteria; phylum Actinomycetota; class Actinomycetes; order Actinomycetales; family Dermatophilaceae; genus Monashia. The sequence goes on along the minus strand of JAEWFB010000248.1, from coordinate 666 downwards.
CAGAGCCGCACCAGGGTCTCGAACTCGGCGAAGGCCCAGAGGCCGCTGATCAGCTCCTTGCCGAACGAGGTGCGGGTGCGGATGGCCCGTGTCTCGCGCGACTTGCGAACGCGCCGCCCCTCGAGATAGCCCGAGTCGCGGTGGAAGAGCCGGTTCTTGCTCGACCGGTAGCGCTTGCCGGCCATGAGCACGTCACGCTCGGGAGAGCCCGGTACCCACCGCCGCACCAGGTGGACGTCGGCCTCCTTGCCGGTCTTGAGGACGCCGAGGTCGGACTCGACGGCCCCGAGGTCGGTGATGACCCAGTCGGGCCGAGGCTTGGGGCCGTGCGTGGCGCCGTCCCAGGACGACCACCGCTCACCCTCGAGGGGCGCGTCGGGGTCGGTGTCGACGGCGAAGTGCTGGACGTCGAGGTCCGAGGCCCGGCCGTCGGTCAGCCGAGGGTCGAATACCTCGTACTCGTCCTCGTGGAATGCATTGAAAGACAAGGGAACTCCAAGGAAGAAGTGAACTGGGCAGGCGTGCCCGGGACCGTGAGGGACATGTCACCCTCCTTGGGGCGTCGGGGGCGGCCGTGTGCCGCCGCGCTCGGGTAGAGACTGGCGCGGCGGCACACGGTGGCGCAACCGGTTTTCCGGTGCGTGGTCCGGCCTCAGCCGGTGATCC
>JAEWFB010000231.1 GCA_023389095.1 Actinomycetes bacterium | reverse complement strand
GTCATGAGCGACGTCGTGTCCGACCTGCTGCTGTCCGCGCAGCTCGACGCCGGTGAGGCGACGCGTGAGCCGGTCAACCTCGTGCACGTGGCCGAGCAGGTGGGCCGGTCGCTCGAGCCCTACGCGGCCGAGGCGGGGGTGACCCTGACCTGGCCCGAGTCGGCCACGCGCCGGCCGGTGGTCGTCGACGGCGTGTCGTCCAGCCTCCGGCGGGCCGTGCTGGCCCTCGTCGACAACGCGGTGGCGCACTCGCCCGCGCGGGCCTCGATCGAGGTGCTCGTGTCGGCCGACGAGGCGTCCCGCTCGGCGCACGTCGACGTCGTCGACCACGGCCCCGGCATCGACCCCGAGGACCTCGACGTGCTGACGCGCCGGTTCGCGCGCGCCCGGGCCGACGAGGGGGCGGGTCGACGCTTCGGCCTGGGACTCGCGCTCGTGACCCAGATCGTCCGCTCCCACGGTGGCACCCTGGACGTCGTCGAGACCTCGGGTGGCGGTGCGACCTTCCGCCTGTCGCTACCCCTCGCCCCCGAGGACGACGACCACGCCTGAGCGGCGTCGGGCGTCCTGACAGGACAGACGCAGAACGCGGGTGGCCCTTCCGGGCCACCCGCGTCCCTTGCCTCCCGAGTCAGCCGAGTGGCGTCACTTCAGCTTGAAGTTGGCCGTGATGAACGAGCCGTCCTTCATCGTGACCCCGGCCTGGAGGCACGTCCCCGCGGCGGCCTTCGGCGTCTGCCAGTTCTGGATGAACTGCCCGGCCGTGGCGTCGTAGCGGAGCGTGCTGCCCCCGGTGGTCGTGATCTCGACGTCGTCCACAGGGGCGGCCGTCGGGAAGGTGCTGCAGCTCACCGTCTTGTAGCTGAACCCCTTCACCACGCTGGTGTCCGTGAACTCCGTGTTTCCACTGAAGACCTCGAACTTGAGCGGAACCGTCGAGCCGGCCTTCACCGTGTTCACGACACCGTTCATGTCGACCGGGGCGTAGAAGCCGAGGGTCCGCCACGGCGCGACGGTGAAGCCACGCGTCTGCTGGGAGAGGTTCCCTGCGGCATCGGTGGCGCTGGCCGTCATGGTGTGCCCGCCGACGGTGGTGTCGTAGCCGGTGACGGCGCAGGGGACGGTGCCGGAGACGAGGTCGCTCGCCACGCATGTCGGGGCGGCGGGAACGCTGCCCCACGGGTACGTGGCGCCGTTCTGCGGACCACCGACCCAGCTGATCGCCGGGCCCGTCGTGTCCTGGACCTTGACGGTGAAGCCCTTGGACCCGACGTTGCCGTGGGCGTCGGTCGCCGTGCACGTCACCGCGGTCGTCCCCAGCGTGAAGACGGAGCCGGACGCGGGGGCGCAGGACGGGGTCACGGCGCCGTCGACGAGGTCCGCGGCGGATGCGTCGAAGGAGACCTTGGCTCCGTCGGGACCGGTGGCCTCGACCGTCTTGTCGGCCGGCACCGTCACCTCGGGCGGGGTGGTGTCGCGCACCGTGACCGTGAAGCTGGCGGTGCCCGCGTTCTCGTGGGTATCGGTCGCGGTGCACGTGATCGTGTGAGCGCCGATGGCGAGGACGTCGCCCGGCTCGACGTCGCAGGACGTCGCCACGTCGCCGTCCACGAGGTCCGTGGCGGACGTCGTGAACGGGGTGACGGCCGCGCCGTCCGGGCCGGTGGCCTCGACGTCGAAGTCACCCGGAACGGTCACCGTCGGAGGCGTCGTGTCCTGGACGACAACGGCGAAGCTCCTGACGTCGGCGTGGTTGCCCGCCTTGTCCGTCGCGGTGCAGTCCACCTGGGTCGAACCGATCTGGAATGTGGAACCACTCGCAGGCACGCAGCTGGCGTCGAAGGTCCCGTCGACCAGGTCCGTGGCCTTGACCGTGAACGATGCCGCGGCGCCGTTCGGGCCGGTCGCCTCGACGACCTGCGTGTCCGGGACCGAGATCGTCGGCGGCGTGGTGTCGCGGACCGTGACGGTGAACGACGCAGAACCCGTGTTGCCGGCAGCGTCCGTGGCCGAGCAGGTGACCTTCGTCGTGCCCAGCGGGAACGTCGATCCCGAGGGCACGTCGCAGGTGGCCGTGACCGTGCCGCTCACGATGTCGCTCGCGGAGGCGCTGAACTCGCCCACAGCGCCGCCCGGGCCGGTGGCCTCGAGCGTCTGCGAGTCGGGAACGGTGACGTCCGGGGCGGTGGTGTCCTGGATGGTCACCGGGAAGGTCGCGGATGCCTTGTTGCCCGCGGCATCCGTGGCCGTGCACTCGACCGTGGTCGTTCCCAGGGCGAAGGTGCTGCCGGAGGCCGGCGCACAGACCGGGGTGATGGCGCCGTCGACGACGTCCGTGGCCGAGGTCTCGTAGCCGGCGGCGGCGCCGTCGGGCCCGGTCGCCTCGGCGACGATCCCGCTCGGGACCGCCAGAACCGGCGCAGTGGTGTCGCCCACGTCGACCGTGAAGCTCGCCGTGGCCTCGTTGCCGGCGGCGTCAGTCGCGGAGCACGCGATCGTGTGGCTGCCCACCGTGAACGCCGTGCCCGAGGCCGGCGTACAGGCCACGGTGCGCGAGCCGCTCACGGCGTCGAGCGCCGTCGGCTGCGACCAGGTCACGGCGGTCGTCGCCCCCGTGGCCTCCATGGAGATGTCCTGCGGGAGGTTGCTGATCACGGGAGGGGTCGTGTCGCGCACGGTCACCGTGAAGTCGCCGGTGGCCTTGTTGCCCGCCGTGTCGGTGGCGGAGCAGGACACCTTGGTGGCTCCCAGGGCGAAGACCGAGCCCGAGGCGGGTGCGCAGGTCACGGCGGGGTGCGCGGGGGCGACGTCGTCAGCCGTTGCGGCATAGGTGACGGTCGCGCCGGACGCGCCGGTCGCCTCGACGGTGAAGTCGCCGGGCAGGTGCAGGGTGGGGGGTGTCTTGTCGCACTGGCTGACGGTCCAGCTGATGCTGACCGAGTTGTTGCCGGTCACGGCGCCGCCCGCGGTGTTGACGCCGCTGTAGGTGAGCTTGGCCGTGCCGCTGCCATTCGCGGTCTGCGCGGGCAGGGTGAACGTCGCCTTGGCGGAGTCGGCACTCAGGGTGTTGTTGGCCATGCCCGACCAGGTGCTGGGGATGGTGATCGTCGTCTTGTCGAGCGAGGCGGTCAGCGGGCTGGAGACCGAGTCGACGGCGATGGCGACCGTGGAGCTGTTGGCGAAGATGTTGCCGGTTCCGGCTCCGTTGCGTCGAGCCGCGACGAGGACGTCGAAGGTCGCCGCCTGGCCGGCGCACACGGTCACGGTCTTGGTGCCGAGTGACGTCAGTCCGTCGGCGGTGAAGTCGAGCCCGTCGGCATAGGCCGCACCCATACCGGCGGCTCCGAGTGTCACGGCTGCCGTGCAGGCAGCCAGCAGTGAGCGAGCGCGCATGCGCGAATGTCCCCTCCTGAGTGTGGTGCCGGGACCTCCCCCGAGCCGGCTGAACCCACGGTAAAGGGGGCGTAAAACGGATTTCTGACAATTGCGTCAATGTCGCTGGTCTTTGTGGTCGAGGGCGTTTGTTTTATGACGTTTTGTCCGTTATGACCGAATATCGGGAAGGCGCATTCTCTCTCTGGAAAAGGAGAACGCGGGTGGCCCGATCGGGCCACCCGCGTCCGTTTGTCCTCGCCCCTAGCGAAGAGCGATGTTGACGTAGTAGGTCTTGCCGTCGTCGAGGCTCACTCCCACCCGCCAGTAGCTACCGGCCTGGGTTTTGTCGGTCTTCCAGTTGTACTGGTACTGCGTGCCGTCCCAGCTGTAGACCGTGCCGCTGCTGGCCGTCGACGTGTAGGCCGACTCGTTGACCGCGGCCGCCGTGCTGCTGCCCTTGACGGGGGCCAGCCACTGCGGGGCGGAGCCGGCCTGGACGATCTGGCCTGCGGCGTTCTTGAGCTGGAACTTCATCGGGATCGTCTGGCCGGCGTTGAACACGCTGGTCGACAGGCCCGTCTGGTGCGCCGTGTCGTTGACCGGCTGGAGGAACAGGGTGGTCCCGTAGCCGTAGACCACCTGGTAGGTGACCGTGGCGGTCCCCACGTTGCCGGCCTTGTCGGTCGCGGTCGCGGTGTAGGTGAAGGTGCCCACGCCGTTGGCCGTGCCGCCGGTACGGACGCCGGACGCCGGGGCGGCCAGGCCGCTGGTGGTGTCCTTGGCGGAGGCCGTCGCGGTCGGGACCGCACCCACGGTGTAGGTCGCGCCGTCCGTGACCCCGCCGATGGTGACGACGGGCTTGACGGTGTCGACGTTGATCCCGCTCACGGTCGTCGTGCCCTTGTTGCCGGCCTTGTCGACCGCGGTGCCGGTGACGCTGTTCGCGCCCTCGGCCGACAGCGTGGCGTCGGGCGGGCAGCTGGCGATGCCGCTGACGGTGTCATTGCAGTCGAAGTGCACGGTGACTGCCGAGTTGTACCAGCCGTTGGCGTTCGGGCTCGTCGTCGCCGTACCGGTGATGGTCGGCGCGGACTTGTCGACGAGCACCGTCACGGTCTGGGCCGTCTCGGCGTTGCCGGCCTTGTCCACGCTCCAGTAGGCGACCTGGTGGCTGCCCTCGCTGGAGACGGTGACGGTGGTGCCGGACTGCGTGGCCCCGCCGTCGACCGTGTAGTAGGTGCCCCCGACGCCCGACAGGTTGTCACTCGCGTCCAGCTTCACGGTGACGTCCGAGCTCTGCCAGCCGCTGGGTGCGGTGGCCGTGGTGCGCGGCGCCGTGCGGTCGATCTTGATGCCCTTTACCGTGGCACCCGTGGTGTTGCCGGCCTTGTCGCTCACCGAGGCGCTGGCCGACAGGTTGCCGCCCTCACCGGTGATGGTGCTGTTGGCCGGGTTGGCGCCGTCGAGGCCCGAGAGGGCGTCGGAGGCGGTCCACTTCACGGTGACGTCGCCGGTGTACCAGCCGTTGCCGTTCGGGGCCGTGGTGGCGGCTCCGTTCAGCGTCGGGGCGGTCTCGTCGACGTTGATGCCGCCGATGATGAACGGGTCGCTGACGTTGCCCGCGGCGTCGGTCGCCGTGCCGCCGGCGCTCTGGCCCTTGCCCTCACCCAGCGTCTTGCTGTCCGGGCACGAGATGACTCCGGAGAGCCCCGCCTGGTCGGCGCAGGTGAACGACGCGGTGACGTCCGAGCTGAACCAGCCGTTGGCGTTGGCCGAGGCCGACAGGCCGCCGGTCACGGTCGGCTTCGTCTTGTCGACGCTGACCATCGCCGAGTCGCTGGCGCTGTTACCGGCCTTGTCGACCGCCGTGCCCAGAACCGGCTGGTTCTGGCCCTCCGTCGTGACCTTCTGGTCGTCCGTGCAGCTGGCGACGCCGGAGCCGCTGTCGGTGCAGGTGAAGGTGACGGTGACGTCGCTGTTGTTCCAGCCGGCGTCGTTGGCCTTCGGCGACTGCGTGTGGCTGATGCTGGGGGCCGTCGTGTCGATCTTCACCGTGACGTTCTGCTGCGCCTCGACGTTGCCGGCCTTGTCCACGCTCCACACCTGGAGGGTGTGGACGCCCTCGGAGTCGATCGTGACGGTGGTTCCGTCGGCGACCGGCGCCTTGTCGAGCTGGTAGTGCGTGACGGCGACACCGGACAGGTTGTCCTTCGGCGTGAGCGTCACGGTGACGGCACTGTTGCTCCACTCGGAGACGTCCGAGACCTTGGTGGTCGGAGCGGTCCGGTCGATCTTGACCGGAGCGCTCGTTGCGGTGGTCCCGTTGCCGGCGAGGTCGCTGACCGACGCGCTGGCCGTGAGGCCCTCGCCCTCACCGGTGATGGTGCTGTCGGCGGGACCATCCCCGTCGATGCCCGACAGGGCGTCGCCGGCGGTCCACTTGATCGTGACGTCGCCCCTGTACCAGCCGGCCGCGTTCGGGTCGGTGGTCGGCGCCCCGCTCAGGGTGGGTGTCGTCGTGTCGACGTTGATGCCGCTCACCGTGGCGTCGGCGGTGTTGCCGGCGTCGTCGGTTGCGGTGCCCTTCGCCGACTGCGCCTTGCCCTCACCCAGGGTCACGGGGGACGAGCAGCTCGCGATGCCGGAGAGCGTGTCGCCGCAGCTGAAGCCCACGGTGACGTTCCCGGCGTACCAGCCGTTGCCGTTGGCCTCGCGGTCCGGCGAACCGGTGATGGTCGGCTTGACCGTGTCGATGCTCACCGTGGCGTTGTCGACCTGGGTGTTGCCCGCGTTGTCCACGGCGGTGCCGGGGACGGCCTGGTCCTTGCCGTCGGTCGAGACCTTCACGTCGGGCGGGCAGCTGGCCACACCCGAGAGCGTGTCGTCGCAGGTGTAGCCGACCGTGACCGGCGTGTTGTTCCAGCCCTTGGTGTTCGGGGCCGGGGTGACCGTGTGGTCGATGGTCGGCTTGGTGAGGTCGATCTTGACGGTGGCGGTCTTGGCCGCCTCGGTGTTGCCGGCCAGGTCCACGCTCCAGTACTTCAGGGTGTGGACGCCCTCGGTGCCGATCGTCAGCGACGTGCCCTTGACGGCGTCCCCGCCGTCGAGGGAGTAGAAGGTCGCGTCGACGCCCGAGAGCCCGTCCGTAGCGTCGAGGCTCACCGTGACGGCGCTGTTGTTCCAGCCGGCCGGTGCGTTCGCGCCGGTGACCGGAGCCGTGCGGTCGATCTTGACCAGGGGGCTCGACGCCCTGGCCTCGTTTCCGGCCCGGTCCGTCACGCTGGCCGAGGCGAAGAGGCCCTTGCCCTCTCCGGTGATCAGCGAGTCCGCCGGGCTGGCGCCCTCAGGGATGCCGGACAGCGTGTCGGAAGCCGACCAGGCAATGCGGACGTCCCCGTGGAACCAGCCGTTGTCGTTGGCTGAGGAGGTTGCTTCGCCGGTCAGCGACGGTGCCGTCTCGTCGACGTTGATGCCGCCGACCGTCGCGCTGGCAGAGTTGCCGGCTGCGTCGACTGCGGTGCCCGTGACGGACTGGTCGCTGCCCTCACCCAACGTCGTGTCGCCGGTCACGCTGTCGATGCCCGACAGGGCGTCCGTGCCATCGAAGTGAACGGTGACATCGGTGTTGTTCCAGCCCATGTCATTGGCTTCCGGGGTCCGAGAACCCGTGATGACCGGCTTGCCCTTGTCCAGGCTCACCGTGGCCGGGTCCGTCGCGCTGTTGCCGGCGTTGTCCGTCGCCGTGCCGGTGACCGGCTGGTCCTTGCCCTCGGTCGTGACGGTCTGCGGCGCCGTGCAGCTGGCGATGCCAGAGAGCCCGGCCTGGTCGTCGCAGGTGAACGTCACCGTGACATCGGCGTTGTTCCAGCCGTTACCGTTGGCTGCGGGGTTCAGAGAGTGCGTGATCGTCGGGTTGCTCTTGTCGATCTGCACCGTGATGGTCTTGTCCTTCTCGACGTTGCCGGCCGTGTCGGTGCTCCCGAAGGCGATGGTGTGGGTGCCCTCGCTCGTCAGGGTGACCTTCGTGCCGCTCTGCTGTGGGCCGCCGTCGACGCTGTAGTGCGTGGCTTCGACGCCCGACAGGGCGTCGTGCGGCGTCAGGATGACGTCGACACTGCTGTTGACCCAGCCGCTCGGGGCGGAAGCATCGGTGGTCGGGGCGGTCTTGTCGATGTTGACCGGCTCGCTGCTCGAGGACGTGGTGTTGCCGGCCAGGTCCGAGACCGTGGCCGAGACCGTCTGTGCCTTGCCCTCGCTCGAGATGACCGCGTCGGCGGGCTTTTCTCCCGCAAGGCCCGACAGGGTGTCGTCGGCCGACCAGGTCTCGGTGACGTCGGTGTTGTACCAACCGTTCTCGTTCGGGCTCGTGGTGGGAGCCGCGCTCAGGTTCGGCGCGGTCTTGTCCACGTTGATGCCCGAGACCGTGGTGCTGGCGACGTTGCCGGCGTTGTCGGTGGCGGAGCCGTCGGCCTTCTGGTTCGCGCCCTCCCCGAGGTGCTGCGGTCCCGTGACCGTGTCGATGCCGGACAGGCCGTCCTTGGCGCTGAAGGAGACGGTGACGTCGTCCTTGTACCAACCGGCGGCGTTCGCGGCCCGGTCAGGGGCGCCGGCGATGCTGGGTGCTGTCTTGTCGATGTTGACGGTGGCCGTGGCGTCGGTGCTGTTGCCGGCGTTGTCGGTCGCCGTGCCCTTCACCTGCTGTGCCCTGCCCTCGGTGGAGACCGTCACGGGCGGGGTGCAGTCCTCGAGGCCCGAGAGGGTCGTCTGGTCGTCGCAGGCGAAGCTGACCGACACGTCGGTGTTGTTCCAGCCGTTGGCGTTCTGCGTCGGGGACTGGCTCGGCGTGATGGTGGGGGACGACAGGTCGACCTTGACGGTGAAGCTCTTGGCGTCCTCCGTGTTGCCGGCACTGTCGACCGACCAGTAGCTGACGGTGTGCACGCCCTCGGCACCGACGGTGACGGAGCTGCCCTTCGTCGGGGTCGCGGCGCCGTCCACGGCGTAGTAGGTGCTGTCGACGGCCGACAGGTTGTCGACCGCCTTGAGGCCCACGGTGACCGGCGCGTTGACCCAGCCCGACGGCACGCCGGAGGCGGTCGTCGAGGGGGCGGTGCGGTCGATCTTGAGGTCACCGACCGTGGTGGTCGCGGTGTTGCCGGCCTTGTCGCTCACGGAGGCGGAGGCCGACAGGCTGCTGCCCTCGCCCGTCACGACCGTGTCGGTCGGGCAAGCGACGACGCCGGAGAGGTTGTCGTCGCAGGTCCAGTGGACGGTGACGTCGCCGCTGAACCATCCGTTGGCGTTGGGCTTCGTGACGACCGTGCCAGTGATGGTCGGGTTGGTCTCGTCGACGTTGACCGACGGGGTGGTCACCGAGGCGCTGTTGCCCGCGGCGTCCGTGGCGGTGGCGGTGGCCGACTGGTCCGCGCCCTCGCCGAAAGTGTGCGCCTGGTCCTGCGTCTTGATGCCGGAGAGCGCGTCGGACGCGGTGAAGGTCGCGGTGACGTCGCTGTTGTACCAGCCGTTGGCGTTCGGCTTGGGCAGGGCGTCGACCGTGATGAGGGGCTTGGTCTTGTCGATGCTGACCGACGCCGGGTCGGTGGCGGAGTTGCCGGCCTTGTCAGTGACCGTGCCGGTCACGGCCTGGGCCCGGCCCTCGGTGCTGACGGTCTGCGGGCCGGTGCAGCCGGCCACGCCGGAGAGGGCATCGGAGCAGGTGAAGGTCACCGTGACGTCGCTGTTGTTCCAGCCGTCGGCGTTGGCGGCCGGGTCCTGGGTGTGGCCGATGGTCGGCGAGGTCTTGTCGATGCCGAAGGTGACGGTGGTCGACTTCTCGACGTTGCCGGCCTTGTCGGTGCTCCAGAACTCCAGGCTGTGGTTGCCCTCGGTGGTCACCGGGATGCTCGTGCCGGCCGTCGTCGTCCCACCGTCGAGCTTGTAGTACGTCTTGTCGACACCGGAGAGCCCATCGCTCGCAAAGAGGGTGAGCGTGACGTCGCTCTTGTTCCACGCCGGGGGAGCGGCGACCTTGGTGACTGGCGCCGTGCGGTCGATGTTGACGGCGCTCGACTGCGCGCTGGTGGCGTTGCCCGCCTTGTCGGTCGCGGTGGCGGATGCGGTGAGCGCCGAGCCCTCGCCCGTGATCGTGCTGTTGGCGGGGTTCGACGTGCCGGACAGCGTGTCAGTGGCGGTCCAGGCGACGGTGACGTCGCCGTTGTACCAGCCGTTGGCGTTGGGGTCGGTAGTCGGCTTGCCCGAGAGCGTCGGCGCGACCTTGTCGATGTTGATGCCGCTGACGGTCGTGCTCGCCGAGTTGTCGGCGTTGTCCGAGACGCTGCGCGTCACGGACTGGTTGGCGCCGTCGCTGTTCAGCGTGACCGGCGGGACGGGCGTCGTTACGCCGGAGCCGGGCTTGGCGTCGTCGGTCGCGAACGAGACCGTGACGTCGCTGTTGTTCCAGCCGTTGGCGTTCGCCGCGGGGGTGCGAGAGCCGACGATGGTCGGCGCCGTCTTGTCGAGCTTGACCTGAACCGAGGCGGTGCTGGTGTTGCCGACGTTGTCGGTGACGGTGGTCGACTTGGTCACGGTGCCTTCGGTCGTGAGCGAGTCGGTGGCTGGGTTGACGGACTTGACACCCGAGCCGCCGGTGTCCGAGCCGGCCCAGGTCACCGTGACGTCACTCTTGTTCCAGCCCGCCGCGTTAGGAGCGGGGGAGAGGGTGCCGGTCGCGGTGGGCGCCGCGTTGTCCAGCGTGTAGCTCGCGGAGGCGGAGCTCAGCATGCCGGCGCAACCGCCGTTGCCGTTGTTCGTGTTCTTGTAGGAGGCGACCGTGTACTGCACCGCGCCGTTGCCCGTGCCGGCCGTCAGCCAACTCGCACCGGAGAAGGTCCAGCTCGTCCTGCCGCTCGTGGCCGACTGTCGCGCGATGACGCTGCCGTTCTGCGATACGTCGACGCAGATTGCATTCGACTCCGTAGCGAGGTCGAGGGTGAGCGCGGCACCGGCCTTCGCGAAGAGGGTGCCTCCTGCGCTGTACGTTCCGGACGTTCCCGAGAACGTGCCACTGATGGTCGTCGCGGCGCTGGCTGGTGGTGCCAGGACGACGAGACTGGCGAGCGCGAGGCTCGTGGCGCCGATGGCAGCCAGAAGACGGCGTGCGGACATAAGGGTTCCCCTCCCCAAACGAAACGCCGACGTTCTCCCCCGAGAGTCGACGTGAGGCTCAAGTTAGGTGGCGGGAGGGAGTGCGTCTCGAGAACCGCCGAAAGACGGCAGTTCGGTTGAGACGCACCATGATTCGCGCGTCCGTAATGTCCGTCTTTATCCGTTTTTGGGCGAACGCTCGGGGAGGAGGGCGTCGGTGGCTGCGGCCTCGGCCCTGACACGTGCGCCGGGCCGTCCCCGGGTCATTGGGGACGCGCGACAGCGTCGAGGACGAGCTCTCCGACGTGACGCATGCCGCGCAGCACGGCCCACACGGTGAGGTGGTCGAGGGAGGTGCCGACGGCTGGGTCCCAGTTCGCGACGGCCGCCCAGGCGACCGTGCGCCCGCCCGTGGTGACCGCGCCGACGTCGGCCCGCACCCCGGCGTCGGTCCCCGTCTTGTTCCAGACGACGCGGTCCTCTCCGAGCGACACGTGGTGCGCGATCGGGTCGAGGCCGGCCTGGTCGACGAGAACCGCGCCAACCATCGACTGGTCGACATTGGCCGAGAGCCACTGTCGGACAAGGCGATCCGGTTCGATCCCGATCGCCGTTCCGTTCGCGATCCGGACCATGAGCGAGCTGAGCTCGTCGGCGCTGCCGGTGGAGAGCGTCGCCGGGTGGTCGTCGGAGCGGACGTCGCGAACACGGTCGTGCAGCGCGGTCGACCGCAGCCCGAGCGACGTGGCCCGCGCTGCCACCTCGGCCAGGCCGACGCGCCGGAGCAGGACGTTGGTGGCGAGGTTGTCGGACACGGCGCCGACGAGGGCGGCGACGTCGACGAGGGGCAGCGTCTCCACGGAGAGCGTGTGCCAGAGGCCGGAGTCGCCGACCCAGAGATCGACGGATCGGGTCAGTGGCTCGTCGGGGGAGAGCTCTCCGGAGACGAGACCGCGCGCCGTCTCGAGCAGGAGGAGCACCTTGCCGACCGACGCGGTGCGCAGGGGCACGTCGGCGTGCTCGGCCCCGAGCGTCGTGCCCTCGCCGTCGCGGATGCACACCGACCACGTGACCCCGCCGGCGTCGGGAAGCTCGAGCTCCATCAGTCCAGCGACCTCAGCCACGACAACAGGGCTGCGTTCACCTGCTCGGGCGCCTCCTCGGTCAGGAAGTGCCCGGAGCCCTCGATCTTCACCTGGCGGTAGTCGCCGGGGACGAACGCGCCCGAGCCATGCGTCGAACTCGGCAGCACGCATCCGTCGTCGGCGCCCTGCAGCTGCAGCACCGGGACGCGGATGGCGTGCCGGACGCGCCGCATGAAGAGCGGGCCGTCGGGGCGGACCGACGAGCGCCCGAGCCAGCGGTAGTGCTCCGCTGCCGAGTGGGCGACGAACGGGATCATCATGGCGTCGCCGTAGCGCTCCACGTCTGCGTCCGTGGGGAACTCACCGAACGGCGAGGACCACTCCCGCATGAGCTGACCGACGTACTCGTGCGACTCGGCCATCTCCCGCTCGGGCACGAACGGACGCTGGAGGCCGGCGATCCAGCTCGACGCGCGGCGCTGCTTGCGGTCGGTCCACGTCGCGTGGCGCATGATCCGCGGGTGCGGCATCGACAGCGACGCGACGGCACGGGTCACGTCGGGGCGGAACGTCGGCATGGACCACGAGATCCAACCGCCGAGGCCCTGGCCGACGACGACGGCCTGCTTCTCGCCCAGGGCGCGGATGACGCTCGCCGCGTCGAGCGTCGACATGTACGTGTCGTAGCCGCGGGGCGGTTTGTCGCTGCCGCCGTACCCGCGCAGGTCCATTGCCGCAGCGCGGAAGCCGGCCGCGGCAAGCGCGACCATCTGGTGGCGCCACGTGTACCAGAACTGCGGGAAGCCGTGCAGGAGCAGGACGAGCGGCCCGTCCCCCATCTCGGCGACGTGGAACCGTGCGCCGTTGGCCGAGACGTAGCGGTGCTCCCACGGGCCGTCGACGTTGACGAACGCAGCGTCGACGGGCATGGGAGGGCGCGGGTTGGCGTCAGGCGTCGCGCGAGGCGTCGACGGCAGGGGTGGAGGGCGCGGCGGGTGCGGCCGGAAGGTCCTTGCGGTCCCACTCCGGACGGGGAGCAGGGACGACGGTGCCCGGGTTGGCCATGGCTGCCTTGACGCCCTCGATGGTCTGCTGCGCGTTGGCGATCGCCTTGTCGGGCGAGGGCTGGACGGACTTCATCTTGCGCACCCCGAGGAGCGCCAGGACGCCCGCGACGAGGAGCATGAACACCGTGACGATGAGGTAGCTGAGCCAGCGGGGGAGGCCGAGCGCCACGAGGCCCTCGGCGATCGTCGTGAAGATGAAGTAGACCGAGTAGAAGAGGATGACCGCGGCGCCGGCAAGCAGCCCACCGCCGACTCCGGCCTTCTTGAACTGGACCGACACCTCGGCCTTGGCGAGGGCGATCTCGCTGCGGATGAGCGCCGAGATGTCCTGGGTCGCGGACGCGACCAGCTGGCCGAGGGTCCGCTCCTGCCGCGGGTCCGTGCTCATCGGCTGTCTTCCTCGCTCTCGCTCGGGGTGCACGCGGGACGCGTGCCTACCGGTTG
>JAEWFB010000170.1 GCA_023389095.1 Actinomycetes bacterium | reverse complement strand
CGGTCGACGTGCTCGTCAACAACGCCGGCGTCATGGCCCCGCCGAAGCGGTTCGAGACCGTCGACGGGTTCGAGCTGCAGATGGGCACGAACTTCCTCGGCCCGTTCGCGCTCACCAACCTCCTGCTGCCGCTCGTCCTCAAGGGCGAGCGACCGCGCGTCGCGACGATGACGAGCGGCGTCGCGGCGTTCGGCACCATCGACTTCGCCGACCTCCAGTGGAGGACGCGCCGCTTCAGCCCGTGGCGCGCCTACGCCCAGTCCAAGCTCGCAGACACCTTCCTCGGCCTGCACCTCGCCCGGATCGCCACCGAGCGCGGCTGGCCCGTGCTCAGCACGCTGGCCCACCCGGGCTACACCCGGACCAACCTGCAGGTGGCCGGCGCGAGCCTGGGCCGCGAGGGCGCGCAGCCGCCGCTCTACACCCGCATCTCGGTGCTGCCGGTGCAGGAGGTCGAGCAGGGCACCGAGCCGCTGCTGCGCGCGATCGCCGACCCGACCGCCACCCAGGGCGCGTTCTACGGCCCGGGCGGCCGGTTCGGGCTGGCGGGGCCGGCGACGCTCGTGCCCCAGCCGCGGTCGGCGCGCAAGCCCGAGCTCGCCGCGTCGCTGTGGGCGGTGGCCGAGAGCCTCACCGGGACCCGCCTGCCCGACTGACGCGTCCGCCGCGTCAGGCGATCGGCATCCGACGCGCCTCGACGACCGGGCGCAGCACGCCATCGACCTCGGGCGTGCAGAACCAGCGGCGCAGGCAGTCGTCGGCGAGCACGTTGGCGAGCGACCCGAGCACCATCGACTGGTCGAGCGACAGGTACCGGCCCGCGGTGCGCCCGGTGCGCACGTCCACGGCGTCGACGAACCCGCCCGGGCCGTAGGCACCGAGGTCGCGCTCGAGCCGCGCGAGGTTGTCGGCGGCGGCGTCTGGCTCGACCATGAGCGCCATCGCCGACGCGTGCGGCGTCACGACGACCTCGCCGTCCTCCTCGCTCGGGTAGCCGCCCTCGACCCACGCGATGGGCGGCACGCCGAAGACGCCGTAGCCCTCCCCTGGCTTGGCGCAGGGGCTGAATCCCCAGTAGCCGTAGTCCTTCTCGTCGAGGGCGTACTCGCGCTGGAGGGCCACGGTGCGGGCCTCGTTGACGCCCCACGTGGCCGGTGCCCACGCCGCCTCGGGCACGAAGATCGTCGGCATCAGCGCCTCGAACATCGAGCCGCCGTAGGTCGGCACGACGTCGCGGCCGCGGTAGTGCCGCACCGGGGCGTCGAGCGAGGCGTAGTGCTCGGGCGGGATCTGGCCGTGGGCGATGCCGACGTAGCTCGCGATGCGCGGCTCGGAGTCGAGCAGGTCGTAGTGGTGCGGGGTGTGCAGCACCGACGCGTGGCCCTCGACGTAGGCGGCCGACACGGTCCCCTGGCCGGGGTCGGCCACCCAGAAGCCGCCGCGCAGGCGTCCCCGCGGCCCGCCGTCGGCACCCCCGGCCGCGGCGTCGTGGAAGGCTCCGAAGTGCATCCGGTCGAGCACCCGGTGCGCCTCGGCCGCGACCGCTGGCTCGGCGGACGCCGCCACCATGAGACCGGCCGCGAGCCAGCCGTTGTCGACGCT
This sequence comes from Actinomycetes bacterium, assembly GCA_023389095.1. Classification (GTDB taxonomy): domain Bacteria; phylum Actinomycetota; class Actinomycetes; order Actinomycetales; family Dermatophilaceae; genus Monashia. The sequence continues at coordinate 11,035 of JAEWFB010000170.1, read as the reverse complement.
CGACAGGAACGGGTGGATCGTGCCGCCGTCGGGCATCCGGTGCAGCAGCTCGCCCGTGCGGTCGTCGTACCAGTTGAAGAACATCCCGGACTCGTCGTGCACCTCCATCCCGGCGAGGGTCACGAGGAGCCGGCGCAGCCGGTCGCGCGCCTCGGCGGCGTCGAGGAGGCCGAGGTCGCGGGCGGCGACGGTGCACCAGAGCAGGCCCCCGATGTTGGTCGGCGAGGTGTAGCCGCTGCGGGTGGCGGGGTCCAGCGAGGTGGCGATGCTGTCGGTGGGCAGGCCGCTGACGGGGTCGGTCATGGCCTCGAACGAGCGCCACGTGTCGGCGGCCCAGCGGAGCAGGAGAGCGTCTTCAGGCATGCGGAAGTCCTTCGGTCGGGTGACATGTCAGGGGACCGAGCACGAAGGCTCGGGTGCAGCACGGATCACGGGCTCCCGCGGGTAGGGCGAGGAGAGGAGTCGGGCTGCGTGAGCGTCAGGCGCCGGCGACGGACGCCTGATCCCAGTCACAGCCGCAGGAGCCGCGCACGACGAGGCGCGTCGGCAGCACCTGGGGGTGCACGTCGGTGGTGCGCCCACCGATGCGCTCGTGGAGGCGGATCGCGGCCCAGCGGCCCAGCTCGCGCATCGGCTGCTGCACCGTGGTGAGGCCCGGGGCGAGGTAGCGCGAGGTCATGATGTCGTCGAAACCGACGACCACGAGGTCCTTGCCGACGACGCGCCCCTCGCGCGCCAGCAGCACCATCGTCGCGAGCGCGAGCTCGTCGTTGGCACAGACGAGCCCGTCGACCGGACCCTGCGACGCCTCGATCGCGTGCAGGCCCTCCATGACGGCCCGGCCCGAGTGCTCCTCGTAGGGCACGTCGATCGGCGGGCCCACCTCCTCGCCCCGTTTGCGGGCCAGGGCGTGCTGGAAGCCGCGGTAGCGCTCCGTCACGTCGTGCGAGGTGGTGGTGTCGCCGACGAAGACGAGGCGTCGGCGTCCGTGGTCGAGCACGTGACGCGTCAGCTCGGCCGAGCTGATGAAGTTCTCCACCTGCACGGCGTCGGCACCCTCGATGGCGTCGCGCGCGACGAGCACCGTCGGCGTCGAGCGGACGATCTGGCGCACGGCGGCGTCGGAGATCGTGTCGTTGGCGATGACGATGCCGTCGACCCGGGCCAGCATCCGGCGCACCGCGGCCTCGACGTCCTTCGACGCGTCGCAGACGAGCACGACCGTGGACTGGTTGTCGGCCGCGGCGGTCGACTCGAAGCCCGAGAGCAGCTCGGAGTAGTACGGACCGCGCAGGCCCGGGAGGATCAGGCCGTGCGTCTCGTGCTTGGGCACGTCGACGGGTCGCCCGGCACGCAGCGGGACGTACTCGAGCTCCTCGACCGCCCGCAGCACCCGCTGCCGGGTGCGCGCCGAGGCCGGGGTGGACCCGCTGAGCACGCGCGACACGGTGGCGATGGACACGCCGGCACGCTCGGCCACGGTGTAGATCGTCACCGGGCGAGCGTCGTCGCTGTCTGTCGTCACCGAGGCCCTTTCGTCCCGGGACAACTGTGCACGGCGTCAGGCCACCCGACAAGCCGGGCGCGCGGTGGCGCCCGGCCGGCCGGGTCGCGCGTCGGCCGACGCGGGTGGGACCCGCGTCAGAAGGGGTTGGGGATGGCGTCGATGAGCTTGCGCGTGTAGGCGTCGCTCGGGTCACGGATCACCTTGAGGGTCTGGCCCTGCTCGACGACGCGGCCCTGGTTGAGCACGATGACCTCGTCGGCGAGCATCCGGGCGCTGAGCAGGTCGTGCGTGATGTAGAGGATGCCGACGTCGCTGTCCTGGACGAGGTCGTGGAGCAGCTCGAGGATCTCGGCGCGGATCGACACGTCGAGGCTGCTGATCGGCTCGTCGGCGACGATGATCTCCGGCTGCACGGCCAGGGCCTTGGCGATGACGACGCGCTGGCGCTGGCCGCCGGACAGCTCGTAGCCGTAGCGGTTGACGAAGCGGTCGGCCGGGGTGAGGGCGACCTTCTCGAGCAGCTCGTTGACGCGCTTGCGCAGCTCGGTTCCCTTGAGCCCGTGGTAGTTCGCGAGCGGACGGGACAGGATGTAGCCGAGCCGCTTGGCCGGGTTGAGCGAGCTGTAGGGGTCCTGGAAGACCATCTGCACGTGGCTGCGGTACTCGCGCAGGCCGCGTCCGCGGAACCCGGCGACGGTCTCGTCGCCGCGCGGGCCGTGGAAGACGATCCGGCCCGACGTGGGGCTGTCGACGCCGGTGATCATCCGCGCGAGCGTCGACTTGCCGCTGCCGCTCTGGCCGACGAGCGCGGTCACCTCGCCCTTGCGCAGCACGAACGACGCATCGGTGACGGCCTCGACCTTCGTGACGGTCAGGCCGCGGCGGCGGCTGAAGACCTTCGACACGTTCTCGACGGTGAGGATCGGCTCGCCGCGGGTCGCCTCGGCCGACTCGGCCGCGGTCTTGACGAACTGCGGTCCCTCGAACACCCTTGTCGGCTCGCCGAACTCGCGTGCTCCGTCGTCGGTGCGCTGCAGCCGGGCCACGTGGCAGGCGGCCCGGCCGCCGGACAGGGGCGCCAGCTCGGGCTCGACGCTCGTGCACCGCTCGATGCGCTCGGGGCACCGGGGCGCGAAGCTGCAGCCGGCGATGGGCAGCGAGAGGTCCGGCGGGCGTCCCGGCACGTAGGTGATGCGGACCGTCTCGGCGCGGGGGTCGCCGTACGAGCCGAGCAGGCCCTTGGAGTACGGGTGCAGTGGCTCGCGGAGCAGCCCGGCGGCGGTCTGCTCCTCGACGATGCGCCCGCCGTACATGACGAGGATGCGGTCGGACAGGTCGAGCACGGTGCCGATGTCGTGGCTGATGAAGAGCACGGCGAAGCCCTGCTCGGCCTGCAACCGCCGCACGTTCTCGAGGATCGAGTGCTGCACGACGACGTCGAGGCCGGTCGTCGGCTCGTCGAGGAGCACGAACTTCGGCTCGAGCGCGAGCGCCAGGGCGAGGTTGACGCGCTGCCGCATGCCGCCGGACAGCTCGTGCGGGTAGGCCGCGATGAACTTGTGGTCGATGATGACCATGTCGAACAGCTCGCGGATGCGACGCGTCACGGCCTCGCCGCGCAGCTGGGAGTGCTGCTCGATGACGTCGCGAAACTGGGCCTCGACGCGCGTCACGGGGTTGAGCGAGTTCATGCTGCTCTGGAAGACCGTCGAGATGTCGCGCCAGCGCAGGGACCGCAGGTCGTCCTCGGGCAGGTGCGTGATGTCGGTGCCGTCGAAGGTGATGCTGCCGCCGCTGATGCGGCCGGGGCGCTGGAGCAGGCGCAGCACCGCGGTGCCGAGCGTCGTCTTGCCGGAGCCGGACTCGCCGATGAGACCGACGAACTCGCCCGGCTGGATCGCGAAGCCGACCTCCTGCACCGCGTCGAGCGCGCGGTGCGCCTTGGGCTCGTAGCGGACCGACAGGTCCTTGACCTCGAGCAGGCTCATGAGTCCTCCCTCAGGTGGGGGTTGCTCAGCAGGTCGACGCCGAAGTTGATGAACGACATGCCGGTGATGAGGATGGCGAGGACGAGGCCGGGCACGAAGACCCAGAGCCACAGCCCCTGCGTGATGGCGCCCTGCGCGTTGGCCTGGTAGAGCATCGTCCCCCACGACACGCTCTGGGTGTCGCCGAGGCCGAGGACGGCCAGGCCCGCCTCGGCGCCGATCGCGCCGGTCGCGGCGCCGACGAAGGCGGCCACGACGAGCGAGCTCATGTTGGGCAGGATCTCGCGGAAGATGATGCGCAGCGTCCCCTCGCCGGAGAACTTCGCGGCCGTCACGAAGTCGCGGTTGCGCAGCGTGATGATCTGCGCGCGCTTGGCCCTCGCCCCACCGGCCCACGACGTGATGGAGATGACGAAGACGATCAGCCACACGCCGCGCACCTCGCTGTAGGCGACGAGCGTGATGATGAGCGGCAGCGCCGGGATGACGAGGGCGACGTTGGTGACGAACGAGAGGATGTCGTCGACGATCGTGCCCTCGGCGTAGCCCGAGACCATGCCGACGACGAGCGCGATCAGGGTCGCCAGCAGGCCGCCGAACAGGCCGACCAGCAGCGAGACGCGGGTGCCGTAGATGAGCTGCGAGGCGATGTCGCGGCCGTCGGTCGTCGTGCCGAGCCAGTTGTCCGCGCTCGCCCCGGCGAGCGGGGTGAACGACGAGTCGAGCGGGTCGTGCGGGGCGATGAGGGGCGCGAAGACCGCGACGAGGACGTAGACCGCGACGATGACGATCCCGACGCGCGCCTTCCGGCTGCTCCAGATCACCTGCCACCAGCGGTCGGGGCGCTCGACGTCGGGCACCTGCTCGGCACTGGTCGCCTGGGTCGGATCGCCTTCTGCCATCACGTCGTTCACGGGCAGGATCGTCATGACTGGGCCCTCCTCGCCCGCGGGTCGAGCACTCCGTAGAGCAGGTCGGCGACGAGGTTCGCGACGAGCACCCCGACGGTGGTCAGCAGCATCAGCGTCTGCAGGAGCGGGTAGTCCTTGTTCTGCACGGCCTCACCCATGAGACGGCCGAGGCCCGGGTAGTCGAAGGCCTGCTCGACGAGGATCGCCCCACCGAGCACGCCACCGAGGGCCAGCGCGAAGCCGGTCACGCTGGGCAGCAAGGCGTTTCGCGCCGCGTACTTCAGCGCGACCACCCGGTCGGGCAGGCCCTTGGCCCGCGCCAGGCGGATGTAGTCCTCACCGAGGTTCATGATCATCGTGTTGCGCATGCCGAGGATCCAGCCGATCGGCGTGACGATGAGCAGCGCGACGGCCGGCAGGAACGAGTGCGACACCGCCTCCTGGATGAACGGGAAGTTGAAGCCGGGTGTCGACTCCTCGTAGCCGCCCGAGGTCGGGAACCAGCCGAGGCTGTAGCCGAAGACGTAGAGCAGCAGCAGCGCGATCCAGAACGGCTGCAGCGTCCCGAGGAAGGTCGACCCGAGGGTCACGACGGAGTCGAGGCGAGAGTTGCGCCGCCACGCGGCATACGCCCCGAGGACCACGCCGATCGCGAAGGAGAGGACCTGCGTGACGGTCACGAGGATGACGGTCCACCAGAACGCCTGGCCGATCACCTCGGTGACCTTGAAGGGGTAGTAGCTGTACGACAGCCCGAAGTTGCCGTGCACCAGCTCACCGAGGTAGTCCCAGTACTGCGAGAGCAGCGAGCCGTCCGGCGCGCCGAGCATGGCGCGCATCGCCTTGACCTGGGCTGGGTCGAGCAGCGCGTCCTTGCCCGCCAGCTTCTTGACCATGATCTCGGCCGGGTCGCCGGGCTGCAGCCGCGGGATGAGGAAGTTCAGCGTCACCACGGCCCACAGGGTCGCGAGGAAGAAGCCGAGCTTGCGTGCGAAGTACTTCATCGTGTCCTCCTGACCGGGCCCCGGCCGGGCGGGGTGGGCACGGATGCCCACCCCGACCGGCTCGGACGCTCGGGTCGCATCACTGCGGCGCGGTCAGCCGCGTCATGACGAGGAGGGCGTCGTCCACCGGGTTGGCGTACGGGTTCTGCTCGCTCGGCCAGCCGACGGCGTGGTCCGTGCGGTAGATGATGCGGACCGGCGCGTAGATGAGCGAGGTCACGGGGTACTTCGTCATCATCGTGTCGACGAGCTCGCCGACGTACTTCTTCTGGTCGGCCTTGTCGGTCGACTCCGAGAGGTTCTTGACCGCCTCGTCGGTCGCCGGGTCGCTGTAGCGCTCGACGTTCGGGAAGATGTCGGTCGCCGTCGGCATCGACTTGCTCGAGAGCTTGGCGCCGATGTTCTTGGCCAGCTCGCACCCGCCGTGGAGGTACTCGAACATGAGCTGGAAGTCGCCGGTCTTCTTCTGGCCGTCGACCGAGTCGGGCGCCGAGGCGGTGACCTTCGTGTTGACGCCGGCGGCGTTCAGGCCCTGCGCGACGACGTCGGCCATCGCCTGGTAGTCGATGAAGCCGGCCTGGACCGAGAAGTTGATCGCGAGCGGCGTGCCGTCGGGGTTGGTGCGCTTGCCGTCCGGGCCCTTCTTGTAGCCGGCGGCGTCCAGAAGCGAGTTCGCCTTGGCGATGTCGTAGGGAAGGACCGTGTCCTTGCCGGCGTACTGGTCCGGCAGCAGGTTGCTCATCGAGGGCAGCTTGAGGCCGGTCTGGCTGGCCGGCTTCATGATGCCGTAGGTGGCCTTCGTCGACATGGCCTGCTTGTCCATCGCGTAGCTGATCGCCTCGCGGAACTTCGGGTCGTTGAACGGGGCCTTCTGGTCGTTGCCGGTGAGCACGGTGGTGCCGTTGGGCGCGTAGTAGAAGTGGTTGGTCTTCGGGTCCGCGTCGACGAACGTCTTCTGCGGGTTGGGGATCTCCCCGTAGAACGCGTCGAGCTGTCCGGCGCGCAGCTTGAGCGCCGCCTGCGAGGCGTCGTAGTTGCCCTCGAGGACGAGCTTCTTGACCTTGATCTTGTCGGCCTGCCAGTAGTCGGCGCGGCGCTCGAGCACGAGCCGGCGGCCGTTGTAGCTGCCGATCTTGAAGGGGCCCGTGAAGACGGGCGCCTTGTCGACGAACTTCGTCGGGTCACCGACGCTGCCGTAGTAGTGCTCGGGCAGGATCTGGGTGCTGATGATGCTGTCGTACTTCGGGGCGGCGTTGCCGGCGAACTCGAACACGACCTGGTTGCCCTGGGCGGTGACGGACTTCGCGGGGGCACCGAAGGTGTCGTTCCAGACGCCGGCCTTGTCGGCGCCCGGGTACTTCTTGCCGAGGTTGAAGGTGAAGGCGACGTCCTTGGCCGTGAACGGCTGCCCGTCGCTCCACTTGACGCCGTCGCGGATGTCGAGCGTCAGCTTGGTGGCTCCCTCCCACGTCGCCTTCGTGGCGAGCCACGGGGTCTCCTCGCAGGTGAGGTTGTTGCGCACGATGAGCGGCTCGTAGAGCCACTTGGTCGTCAGCGGCTTGGGGGAGAGCGGGTTGTAGTTCACCAGGCCGCCGACGGTCGCGTCGGCGTCGGAGGGGAACGTCAGCTGCTCGATCATGCCGTCGCTACCACCAGTGCCCTGGCTCGCCTTCTGGGCCGCGCTGCCGGCACAGCCCGTCAGGGCCAGGGCGGCGGCGGTCAGGCCGGTCACGAGGAGCAGGGGCTTGGTGCGTGATCGCGTCATTGCGGACCTCCGTCAGGGGCGGGAATTCCTCTGAGAATTGGGGCGGCCCGTGACGGATGTCAACGCTTTGGACGGATGTAACTACTTTCATGCACACTCGCGTGCTCACGGTGACTTTCATTTGTTTTCAACGCAATTGGGGGTGTCGGTCCGAGAGACGCTGGTGGTACGAAAGATCCGTGCTCGACGACAACTCGGTCCTCTCCGTCCTCCCGGCTCGTACCCTCACCAGCCCTGCCGGCCTCACGGCCGAGGTGCTCGACAACGGCGCGCTGCGCCGCCTCGAGGCCTTCGGGCTGAGCCTGCTGCTCCACCCGGCGAGCGTGTCCGAGGCGGGACTGGCCAACGTCCACCTCCGGGTCCACCGACCGGACGGCATCAGTCGGCTGCCGCTGCTCGGCCCCTCTGCGGCGGTTGGCGGCTCCGGGGCGCGGACGGTGTCGCTCGGCGCCGACGGCACGGTCGTCGAGGGCGTCCACGAGGGCGTCGCCTACCGGCTGACGCTGACGCTGGGCCGCGAGCACCCGAGCTGGCACTGGCGCCTGACGACCCGCAACACGACCGACGCCGCGGTCCGCGTCGACGCCGTGCTGACCCACGACCCCGCGCTGGCCCCGCTCGGCGCCGTGCGCACCAACGAGTACTACGTCGCCCAGTACCTCGACGTGTCGCCGGTGGCCGTCGAGGGCCACGGCACGGCCCTCGCGGTGCGCCAGAACATGCCCGGACCGCGCGTGCCGTGGCTGCTCGTCGGCACCACCGGCCGCGGCACCGGCTGGGCCACGGACGCGCTCCAGCTCGTCGAGCGGCGCGCCGACGGCATCCGCTGGCCGGGCCTCGACGCGCCCGAGCTGCCGGGGCGCCGGCACCAGCACGAACACACCCTGGCCGCGCTCCAGGACGAGGCCGTGCACCTGGCTCCCGGCGCCTCCCACACGACCGGCTTCTGGGGCATCGTCGTGCAGGACCACCCGGCCGCGACGTCCGACGCCGACGCCGAGTGGGCGCGGGTCGCCCTCGCGGACGGCCCGGACGGCCCGGACTCGTCCGACGCATCCGGGCACGCTCGCGCCGACGCGTCCGACGCGTCCGACGCGTCCGGCGCGTCCAGCGACCCCGGCGCCGACGCGTCGGGCCACGACGGCACGCCCGCGCACTCGACGCTCTGGGCGAGCGCGCCGGGGTTCCCGTCACGACCCCTTGCGGGCGACGAGCTCGACGACCTCGGGCTGACCGCCGACCGCCGCCACGTCGAGACGATCGACGGCACCGAAGTGGCGTGGCAGCTGCCCGACGGCCAGCTCGTCACGGCCGCCAAGGACCTCGCGGTGCTGCGCCCGCACGGGCAGCTGCTGCGCACCGGCGACGCCCTGACGCCCGACACCCGCACCCTCACCTCGACGGTGTGGATGGCCGGCACCTTCCACTCGCAGCTGACCCGCGGGCACGCCGGGCGCCAGACCGCGGTCACCGGCCGCCGCACCTACCTCGGCCTGCTCCGCGCCAGCGGCGTGCGCCTCTTCGCCGACGACGGCGCGGGCGGCTGGCAGCTGCTCGAGACGCCGAGCGCGTGGAAGGTCGGCCTCGACCACGCCACGTGGTGGTACGCCGACACGTCGGCCCGCCGCATCGCGGTGACCTCGACCGCCCCCGCCGACGAGCACCGGCTCGGCCTGACCGTCGAGCAGTCGGGCGGTTCGGCCGGCGGCGCTCCCCGCCGCCTCCTGCTCGCGGTGCAGGTGGCCGACGACCTCACCGACGCCCCCGCCGTCACGCTGCGTGAGGGAAGCGCCGAGGTGACCCCGGCCGGCTCGCCCCGCGCCTGGCACCTGTCGTGGACCGGGCGCGGCGACGCCGAGGCCGGCGACGCGCGCCTGCAGTCCGACGGGCGTACCCGCAGCGAGGGCTGGCTCACCGTCGTGCTCGAGCCGGCGGCCGCCGTCGACGTGACGATCACCGCGGGCGATGCGTCGGACGGCGCCGGTGCCCCGGGCGAGGTCACCCCTTCCGACGCGCCCCTCGGTGCCGGCTTCTGGGACGCGACGGCCCGCGCCGTCACCCTCGCCACGGACCCCGACGCGTCGACCGCGACTCCCGTGGGCAACCTCGCCGCCGCGCTGCCGTGGTTCACCCACGACGCCTTCGTCCACTACCTGTCGCCGCGCGGTCTCGAGCAGTTCTCCGGTGGCGCGTGGGGCACCCGCGACGTGTGCCAGGGCCCGGTCGGCCTGCTCACCGCCCTCGACCGGCAGGACGCCGTGCGCGACGTGCTGCTGCGGGTGTTCCGCGCCCAGAACGAGCGTGGCGACTGGCCGCAGGCGTTCGAGTTCCTGCCGCCGCTGCCCGAGTCGGGCCAGCACGACTCGCACGGCGACGTCGTGTTCTGGCCGGTGCTCGCGGCCGGCGACTACCTGCGCACGACCGGCGACGGCTCGCTGCTCGACCAGCTCGTGCCGTTCGTCGGCGACGACGCCCTGGCCGCGCCGCTCCCGGTCGCCGAGCACCTCGCGGCCGCGGTGCGGCGCATCGCCGAGTCGACGGTGCCGGGCAGCCCGCTGCCGGCCTACGGCCACGGCGACTGGAACGACTCGCTCCAGCCGGCCGACCCGCGCCTCGCGGCGAAGATGGTGTCGACGTGGACCGCCGTGCTGCAGACCCAGGCGCTGCGCACGCTCGCCGAGGGCCTGCGCGCGGCCGGCGGTGCCAGATCGTCCGGGAGCCTCGCGGACGAGTGCGACGCCCTGGCCGACGCCACGCACGCCGCGCTCTCCGAGCAGCTCGACGCCGACCCGGTGCTGCCCGGCTACCTCCTCCAGCAGGACGCCGGCGGTTTCGAGCCGCTCGTGCACCCGACCGACACGATGACCGGGCTGAAGTACGGCATCCTGCCGTGGATCCACGCCATCAGCGCCGAGCTGCTGACCCCCGAGCAGGCCCGTCACCACCTCGACCTCATCGGCGAGCACCTGCTCGGCCCCGACGGCGTGCGCCTCTTCGACCGGCCGGTGCGCTACGCCGGCGGCCCGATGAGCGTGTTCCAGCGGGCCGAGGCGAGCACGTTCTGGGGCCGCGAGATCGGCCTCATGTACATGCACGCGCACCTGCGCTACGCCGAGGCGTTGGCCCGCGTCGGTGACGGCGCGGCGCTGCTCGACGCGCTGGCCAAGGCGAGCCCCGTCGGGCTCGACTCGCTCGTGCCGCAGGCCCGCCCGCGCCAGACCAGCTGCTACTACTCGTCGTCCGACGGCGCCTTCACCGACCGGTACGACGCGCAGGTCCGCTACGCCGCGCTCATGGCCGGCGACGTCCCGCTCGAGGGCGGCTGGCGCGTGTACTCCTCGGGTCCCGGCCTCGTGCTGCGGCTCGTCACCGAGGTGCTGCTCGGCGTGCGCCGACGCGGCACCGACGTCGAGCTCGACCCGGTGCTGCCGCCGGGCTCGGGCGAGCTCGTCGCGACCGTCCCGCTCGCCGGGCACCGCGTCCGCCTGACGCTCACCGCGGGCGAGGAGGGCCACGGCGTCCGACGCGTCACCGTCGGCGGTCGCGAGCTCGACACCCGCGAGCTCGCCAACCCCTACCGACGCGGCGGCGTGGCCGTCGCGCTCACCGACCTCGTCCCGACGACCGACGCGTCCTCTGCCACAGGCGCGCCCGACGCGTCCGCGCCCAGCGCGTCCGGCTCCCCCACCCTCGATATCGCCGTGGAGACCTACTGACATGACCACGCCCACCGAGCGCCCCTGGCTCGACGCCGCGCTGCCCGTCGAGGAGCGCGTCGACCTGCTCATGGCGCAGATGACCTTGGCCGAGAGGGTCGCCCAGACCCACCAGGTCGCCAACATCCACCCCGACGACGACGC
>JAEWFB010000139.1 GCA_023389095.1 Actinomycetes bacterium | reverse complement strand
TTCGGGGGCCCCCCCGGGGGGGGGGGGCCCTACGGGCCCCCGCCACCACGCCGTTCCGGTACGGCAGTCCCGACGACGACCACACCCGACGTACTGTCAGCCCTCGGCGGGCGGGGTGAAGACGCCGAACAGATTGCCCGACGGGTCACGCAGCGTGGCGCGCACCAGGCCGGCCGGCGTGGTCATCGGTGCGGTCAGTACGGCGCCGCCGGCCTCCTCGGCCCGGCGGCAGGTCTCCGCCACGTCGGCCACCTGGGCGTAGAAGGTCGCGTAGTTGCCGTCGTCGGTGCCCCGGATCGCGCCGCCGATCCCCGGCTCACCGCCGGCCGTCGTCTGCCGGTACGACCCGCCCGGGCCGCCCTGCTCGTCGAAACTCCAGCCGAACAGCTCGGAGTAGAACCGCTGCGCCTCGTCCGGGCGGTCGGAGCCGATCTCGAACCAGGTCACGGGCGTGCTGGACATGCTTCCTCCTCATTCGCGCCGGCGGTCGGCCGGCGTCGTCAGGATTCAGCCTCGTACCGGGGCACGACAGCGTCCTGTCGGTGTTTCCGGATCACTTCGCCGTCCCTCGCCGGGCAGTGCGAGGCCGGAAGATGACGGTGCAGGCCGGACGGGAGCCAGCACCAGCGCCTCGAGCCGGCGGACCAGGTCGGGACGGCGCCTCTCCAACAGCAGCGCCAACCGGCTGGCCTCGTGCGGGGTGATGCGGTGCCGGCCAACCCCGAGTTCGGCGAGCCGTACCAGGGCTTCCACCGCCACTTCCTCCGTCCGCGCCTGCCACGACTCCTGGTCAGCGCGAACCGCCTTCGCTACCAAGTGACCGATTTCCCTTGTCTCCGCATCGTCTTCCCCGATCAGCGCCAGACAGCAGCGAAGGTAGGCGAACGCCAAGTCGTCCCCCCTGGCCGGCAGGGATTCGAGATCGGCTAGGAGTTGCACCGCACCGGCCCTAGACATCATGGTGTCGGTGGCGAGCCGGTCGAGCAACAGTCCCGCCAGCCACGGCGCCCCGTCCCACTGCGGCGCGTCGGCCACCAGTCCAGCGACCGTCCGGTATGCATCTCCGGCGTGCGACCCACGCAACGCCATGGCGAGCACAGCTTGCGCCACCGACCGCCGTTCCGTGCCTGGTCCGTTCATCACCAGGCTGAGAACCTCCGGCAACGTGTACACGAGTGGGTCCAGCACGTGCTGGACGACATCGTCGGTAACATCACATTCGAAATGTGCCCGTCGACGTGCGATCTCCGGCAGCGGATGGAGGTGCAGGTGGTAGCCGGCCTCGGTTGACGGCACCCCATACGTCCAGTCCAGGTCCAACTCGGGCGGCCGCCGGCCGTCGCCAGCAAGGCTCATACCGACCTCCCGCTCGTCCGGGCTGCCAAGGCGGACCAGGGCAACGGCATTGATCAGGCTGTGGTACTCCCCCTCGGGGAGTTGGGATCGCCAGAGCAGCGCCTGCCTGTGCCAGGCTGCCCGTACGTCGGGAGCATCCGGATAGAGGTCGCTTCCTCGCAGGTCGTCACTGACGCAGAGCGCCAGCACGAGCAGGTTCGCGCTGTAGGCCGCGTGTCTCTCCGGCGCCGACAGCACCCGAGGCTGGTACGACTCCAGGTGTCGCGCCGGACGCAGGTCGTGGACGGTCCGGAACAGCCGGAGCAACACATCGAGGATGACCGCGCGACGGTCCCGGCAGTTACCACGAAGAGACTCGGTGAGGAACCCAACGACCGGCGCCCGACCGGTCAGGGTCGCGAAGGACAGCAACGCGTGCAGCGGATCATCCTCGGGTGTCGCCGCTCGCAGCATGGAACTCGCTGCTTCCCGGGCGGCCATGTCGTCGAGCACCAGGGCTGCGGTCCGGGCGACCAGGTATTCACCGAAGGTGGCATGAAGGAACTCGTACGTCTCCATTCGCCGATCGGTACGGGCTGCTTGGGCACGATGGACGAAGAAGAACCTTCCGAGAACGATCTCGGCGGCCCGTAGCGGCGCTCGCATCGTCCCCTCGTTCTGCCGAGCCGATGCCCCGCCGACCAGGAAAGGCAGCGCCGCCAGGTCCGCCTCAAGCTCATCCTCCGTGACCCACTGCGCGCCGCGGTTGAACATCGCGAAGGCCACCACCGCCAGGCGACGCAGCTCCGCCTCGGTCGCCCGGGACAACTCCCGATCGGGGAGTCCCGGCTGGTGTTTGACCACTTCCCGCCGGGCGAAGCTGTACAGCAGCCGCTCGTACAGCTCGCCCCGGCGCAGCGCACGGGCCGCCCGCAGATCGTTGCCATCCGCGTCGTAGAGGGCGAGCATCAGCAACAGCAGCGGCTGTTCGGCCAGTTCGGAATGGGCCAGCACGGCGCTCGGGTCCAGCGGCGGCACGCCGAGCGCCGGGAACCGGTCGCTGTTGGCGGCGTTCCAGGTCGCCACCCAGCGTTCCACCCGGGGCCGGTCGAAGGGCTCCAGGCGCAGCGCCACAGTGCCCGACGGTGGCTCCGCGCGGTCGGCGACGCTGGTCCTGGTCGTGACCACCACCGCCACCGGCCGACCTTGGTCGGCTTCTCGCCGCTGGAAATCGGCGACCCTGAGCAGGTAGTCCGTCTGCGAGACCCCGGTCGCCTGGAGCAGTTCGTCGAAGCCGTCCAGCAGCACCACGGGCAGCGCGTCGCCCGCCGACCGGGCAAGGACCGGCCAGTCCAACCGCTCCCCGGTGACCGCACGGACCGCCTGCTCGATTTGCGCCTGTAGTTCGGCCTCCGCTTGCACCTCCCTCAGCGGCACGCGGACGACCAAGAAATCGGTCTCCGGAAGCTGGGCGGCGAGGATCCGAGTGAGTACCGACTTGCCGGAACCTGGCTGGCCGAGGACCAGTAGCGGCGCCCGGGTCGCTCCAGGTGAGGTGAAGTAACCGGTTAGGAAGCTGACCAGGTCATTCCGGAGGGGCTGTCCGGACCACCAGGACTCGCCGCTGGGCCGGGCCGCCCCGCCGAGAGACGTGACCCTGCACAGCGGCGGCACATACGCCTCGCCCAGAGTCGGCACCCGGAGCCCGTCTGGCACCTCGCCTGAGGTGATGATCGGCCGGTCGAGCTGCGCCCGGTACGCGCGTATCAACGCGCCCCGCCGCTCGTCCGGCACGCCGCCGGTCGAGAACGACGTCAGCACCTCGCGCAGTTCGCCGAGCCCGACGGCCAGCGCCTGCACCTTCTGCCGGGTGGCGTCGTGCTCCTGCAGCCCGGACCAGTACGCCACCTCAGGAAAACTCGCTACCAGGGCGCTGAGCAAGTCCCGGTGCTGGCTGACCGCCAGAGTCGGCACCAGACGCAGCGCCTCGTGGAAGCTTTGCTCCGCACTATCGCCCAATTGGTCCCACACGGCCAGCCCCTGGACAAACCTCACCAATCGGGTGCTCATACCGGCGTAGTAGACGCCGAGCATCGTCCGTAGCTCGGAGTACGGCACCTCGGGCGTGGGAATCGGCGCGGGCACCTCGAACAGGGCATGGACGACGTTTCGTGCGTCAGCCGGGCCGGCCCCCGCCAGCGCCAACTGTTCGGACGTGCACAGCTCCAGGTCGGCGAAGGCGACCGGCAGGTTCACCGAACTCAACGCCTCGAAGAACGCGGTCACCGCGATCACCGCGTGCGCGGCCTCCAGCCGCTGTGTCCGCCCGTACCGGGACAGCCCGGAGCGCTTCTCCGACACGCCGCGCACCAGCTCGTGGCCGAGCCGGACGAACTCCGCCTTGGCATCGAAGATGCCGAGCAACGCCGGCACCGGCACCGACGCGGCCAGCAGCACGCCGCCGGTCAGCTTGTCGAACCAGTCGACAACCTTGCTCTTCTCCCCGCCCAACAGGCGTACGGCGTCGGCGTAGCTGAGCGTGTCGGACACGCGCGTTCCTCCCCGGCGACGGCAGACCCGTCAGCCTCCCCCAGCCGAACCGGAAACGCTGTCGGGTTTCAGACCAGGGTGAGCGGGCGCACCCGGTCGACCGGCACGTCGAGGTCGCCGGGACGCCACTCCCGGGTCACCGGCTCGGCCAGCGGGTGCACCGACACGATCCGGTCGGTGCGGAAGCAGCGCACACCGTCACGCAGCCGGCACCAGGCGACCAGGTACCAGTGCACCGAGTTGCCCAGGTAGGCCAGCGGCTCCACGTCGCGTACCGAATCGGCGCCGCCGCGGTCGGCGTACCGCAGGCGCAGCACCCGCCCGGCGGCGACCGCGTCGGCGACGGCGGCCG
>JAEWFB010000125.1 GCA_023389095.1 Actinomycetes bacterium | reverse complement strand
GGTGCAGGTCGACGCTCACCGCCGGCTCCCCGCGGCGGCCGGGGAGCGCCGGTCGGCGTACGCCCGGACCGATTCGGCGAACCTCGTTGCGAGACCCGGGTGCCCGGCCCAGTGCGTGTGGAGGTAGGACGCGTGCAGCGTCGCGCGGCCGGTGCCGGCCGGGTCGAGGGCGAACCCCTCGGGCTGCCCGTCGAGGAGCCACGCGGCCTCCCCGGTGGCCACGTCACCCGCATCGGCCGTGACCACCGTGCGGTGGAACTCGTGCCCTGTGACGCGTCGGCCCGGGTCGGCGACGACCGACGCCGTGGGTGCCACGGCCGACCGGTAGCCCATCGTCAGGCGCGGTCCCATCGACGCGACGGCGGGCAGCACACCGGCCATCCGGTCGCCGTCGATGCTCTCGCAGAGGTAGAGCAGGCCGGCACACTCGGCGACGGTCGGCAGGCCGCCCAGCACGGCGTCGCGCACCTCACCGAGCAGCGACGTGTTGGCCGCGAGCGCCTCGGCGTGCACCTCGGGAAAGCCGCCGCCGAGGTAGAGCCCGGACGTGCCCGGGGGGAGCGACGCGTCGCTCGTCGGGTCGACGACGACCGGCTCGAGGCCCGCGGCACGCAGCAGCTCCTCGGTCTCGGCGTAGCGGAAGGTGAAGGCCCGGCCGCCGGCGACCGCGACGACGGGAGGTTGCCCCCCGAGGTCGGGTGCCCTCACCTCGGACGCGGCGTCCCACGGGGTGCCGGAGAGCTCCGGGGCCGAGCGCGCGATCGCCAGCACCGCGTCGAGGTCGACGTGCGAGGCGACCCGCTCGCCGAGCCGCTCCACCGCGGCGGCGGCCTCGTCGCGCTCGGCGGCGGGCACGAGGCCGAGGTGGCGCGACGGTGCCTCGATGCCGGTGTCGCGCGGCAGCACACCGAGGACCGTGACGCCCGAGGTCTCGACCGCCGACCACACCTCGCGCAGGTGCCGGCCCGACGCCGCCTTGTTGAGCACGACACCCCCCACCCGGATGCGCGGGTCGAAGGTCGCGAGCCCGTGGACGATCGCGGCCGCGGTGCGCGTCGTGTTGGACACGTCGACGGTGAGGACGACGGGGGAGGACGTCAGGGCCGCGACGTGCGCCGTCGAGGCGAACCCCTCGGTGCCGAGCCGGCCGTCGAACAGGCCCATGACACCCTCGACGACCGCGACGTCGGCACCGCGACCCCCGTGCAGCAGCAGTGGCTCGACGCGGTGCTCGCCGCACAGGAACGGGTCGAGGTTGCGGCCCGGGCGGCCGGTGGCCACCGCGTGGTAGCCCGGGTCGATGTAGTCGGGTCCGACCTTGAACCCGGCGACCCCGAGGCCCCGGCCGCGCAACGCCGCCATGAGGCCGGTCGCGACGGTCGTCTTGCCGTGGCCGGAGCCCGGGGCCGCGACGACGACCCGCGGCAGCCGCGTCGTGGGCGGCGGCGGCATCGGATCGGCGGTCTGGAGGCGCCCGAGCGCGGCGTCGAGGGCGCTCACCACTCGATCCCCCGCTGGCCCTTCTGGCCGTCGTCGAACGGGTGCTTGACCTTCGTCATCTCCGTGACGAGGTCGGCGAGGTCGACGAGGGCCTCCGGGCAGCGCCGGCCGGTGATGACGACGTGCTGGTGCCCGGGCCGGTCGCGCAGGGTGGTGACGACGTCGTCGACGTCGATCCAGCCCCACGCCATCGGGTAGGTGAACTCGTCGAGGACGTAGAGCCCGTGGGTCTGCGCGGCGAGCCGGCGCTTGATCTCGGCCCAGCCCTCACGCGCCGCCTCGGCATGGTCCTCGTCGGTGCCCTCCTTGCGGGTCCACGACCAGCCGCTGCCCATCTTGTGCCACTCCATCGGGCCGCCGACGCCGGTGTCGCGGTGCAGCTGACCGAGGGTCTCGACGGCGGTCTGCTCGCCGATGCGCCACTTCGCGCTCTTGACGAACTGGAACACCCCGACCGACCAGCCCTGGTTCCAGCCGCGCAGCGCGAGGCCGAACGCGGCGGTCGACTTGCCCTTGCCGTCGCCGGTGTGGACGACGACGAGCGGGCGGTTGCGGCGCTGGCGGGTCGTCAGGCCGTCGTCGGGCACGGTCGTCGGCTGTCCGCGCATCAGGCGGCCCTCCTCGGTCGGGTGGTGGTCGGGCTCGTGGCCGCGCGGGCGGCGTCGAGGATCGTCTGGGCGGCGACCTCGCCGACGGGCAGGTGCTCCGCCCCGAGGTCGGTGGCGAGGCGAGCGGCCAGGCCGAGGCGCATCCGCCCCGACTCGCAGTCGACGACGACGGCGTCGACGCCCTCGTGGTGCAGCTGGCGGGCGACGCGCGTGGCGCGGGCCACGGCGTCGGGGCCGGCGGTGGCGCGTCCGTCGGTGACGACGACGAGCAACGGGCGGCGGCTCGGGTCGCGCAGGCGCTCGACGCGCAGGGTCTCGCGGGCGGCGAGCAGGCCCTCGGCGAGCGGCGTCCGGCCCCCGAAGGGCAGGTCCCGGAGGCGAGATGCGGCGACGTCGACCGAGCCGGTGGGCGGCAGGACGAGCTCGG
>JAEWFB010000080.1 GCA_023389095.1 Actinomycetes bacterium | reverse complement strand
TCGCTCGCCGACCTCGGCCGCTACCCCGACGCGACGGTCGCCACCGAGGCGGTCGCCGGCCGGCACGGCGTCCCGGTCGAGGCCGTCCTGCCGACCGCCGGCGGCGCCGAGGCGTTCACCCTCGTCGCGCGCGCTCTCGAGGTGCGTCGCCCGTCGGTCGTGCACCCGCAGTTCACCGAGCCGGAGGCCGCGCTGCGAGCCGCGGGCCACGACGTGCACCGGCACGTGCTCGACGCCGGCGACGGCTTCCGGCTCGACCCGACGTCCTACCGGGCCGGCGGGCAGGCGCAGGCAGGAGCCGACGCCGACCTCGTCGTCGTCGGCAACCCGACGAACCCGACGGGCGTCCTGCACCCCCGCGCCGACGTCCTCGCCCTGCGGGCAACCGGCCGGGTCCTCGTCGTCGACGAGGCGTTCATCGACGCGGTGCCGGGCGAGGCCGAGTCGGTGCTTGGCCACGGCGACGACCTCGACGGGGTGCTCGTGCTCCGCTCGCTGACGAAGACGTGGGGCCTCGCGGGGCTGCGGGCCGGCTACGTCGTCGGCGACCCGGCCCTCGTCGCCCGGCTGCGCGCCGTGCAGCCGCCGTGGTCGGTGTCGACCCCGGCCCTCGCCGCCACCGTCGCCTGCTCCTCCGACCGGGCACGGGCCGAGGCGGAGGCCGCAGCACTCGAGTTCGGCCGCGACCGGGCCGTGCTCCTCGCCGAGCTCGACGCCGCCGGCTTCGCCGTGGCCGGCCTCCCGGCCACGCCGTTCGTCCTCGTCGACACCTCGCCGCTCGGCCGCGCGTCGGTCCGCGAGGACCTCGCAGCGCGCGGCTTCGCCGTCCGGCGCGGCGAGACCTTCCCCGGGCTCGGCCCCACGTGGATCCGCGTCGCGGTCCGCGACGTGGCGACGTCACGCGCCTTCGTGTCCGCCCTGTCCGAGCTGAGGAGTCGTCGTGTCGCCTGAGTCGATGTTCCGCGGTCGCCGCGTCCTGCTCGTCGGGGTCGAACCGTCCACGGCGGCAACGGTGTCCACCCTCCTGCGCGAGGGCGCGACGGTCACCGTCGACGCACCGGACGACGCCGTGGGGACCACGCTCCGCGACCTCGTGGAGCGCGGCCTCGTCACCCAGGATCCGGCGGCCGACCCAGCAGCGTTCGACGTCGTCGTGCGCGCGAGATCCGCTCTCCAACCGGCAGCGGTGCAGGCCGAGGGCCGACGCGCCGGCACCGTGACCCTCGTCGGCGGGGGTCTCGGCGACCCGGGACTGCTCACCGTCGCCGGTCTCGAGGCCCTGCGCACCGCTGACGTCATCGTCCACGACCGGCTCGCGCCGCTCGACGCGCTGCGCCACGCCCGCCCCGACGCCGTTCTCGTCGACGTCGGCAAGATCCCGCGCGGGGCCTTCACGCCGCAGGAGCAGATCAACGAGGTCATCGTCGAGCATGCCCTCGCCGGGCGGGACGTCGTGCGCCTCAAGGGCGGCGACAACTTCGTGTTCGGGCGCGGCGGCGAGGAGGCGGAGGCGTGCGCCGCGGCCGGCGTGCCGGTCGTCGTCGTACCGGGAGTGTCCTCCAGCATCGCGGCCCCGGCCCTCGCCGGCATCCCCGTGACGCACCGGGCGCTCGTCCAGGGCTTCACCGTCGTCAGCGGCCACGTGCCGCCCGGAGACCGGCGCAGCACCCTCGACTGGGGCGCGGTGGCCCGCAGCAACACGACGCTCGTCGTGCTCATGGGCGTCGCGACGCTCGGGGCCATCGCCGACACCCTCGTGCGCGAGGGGATGACGGCCGACACCCCCGCCGCCGTGGTCGCCGACGCCGGCCTGCCGAGCATGCGCTCGGTGCGGGCACCGCTGGGACGGATCGACGCCGTGGCCCGCGAGGCCGGCCTCGGCGCCCCGGCGGTCGCGGTCATCGGCGCGGTGGCCGCTCTCGACGTGCTCGCGCCACGGTGAACGCGCGGGCGCTCGGGCTCGCGCTCGGCTGGTTGGCCGACCAGGCGTTCGGCGACCCGCGCCGGTGGCATCCGGTGGCCGGGTTCGGCAGTGCCGCAGCCGCGCTCGAGGATCGGACGTACGCCCGGAGCCGCTCTCGAGGTGCGGTCCACGTCGCGGCGCTGGTCGGCGTGACGACGGCGGCCGGCGCGACCGTCGAGGCCGCCACCCGACACCACCCGGTGGCGCGCACGCTGGCCACGGCAGCCGCCACCTGGGCCGTCCTCGGTGGACGGTCGCTCGTACGGGAGGCGACGACGATCGAGGGGCAGCTGGGCGCCGGCGACCTGCCGGCCGCCCGCATCCAGGTGCGCAACCTCGTGGGTCGCGACCCGTCTACCCTCGACCCGGACGGTGTGGCCCGGGCCGTCGTCGAGTCGCTCGCCGAGAACACGTCGGACGCGGTCGTGGCGCCGCTGCTCTGGGGCGGCCTCCTCGGCGTGCCGGGGCTGCTCGGCTACCGCGCCGTCAACACCCTAGACGCGATGGTGGGGCACCGATCCGACCGCTATCGCGAGTTCGGCTGGGCCGCAGCACGGCTCGACGACGTCGCCAACTGGGTGCCGGCCCGGGTGGCCGGAGCGCTGGCCCTCGCGTCGGCACCCACGCCGGCGCACGTCCGCGCCGGGTGGGAGGCCGTCCAGCGGGACGCACCGGCCCACCCGAGCCCGAACGGCGGCGTCGTGGAGGCGGCCT
>JAEWFB010000618.1 GCA_023389095.1 Actinomycetes bacterium | reverse complement strand
TGCCGCCACCACCACCGCCTCCACCGGTCGACGTGGTGCTGGGCGCGCCACCGCTGCTGCACGCGGCGAGGGCCAGGGACGCCGCCGCGGCGATGCCGACGGCGGTGGTCAAACTCTTGCGAGTCCGAGACGGGATCATCGTTGATTCCTTTCGTCGTGTCGCGGGTCTCCGGTCAGCCTGACTCGGCGCGACGTGAAGGTGACGGGGTGCAAGCGGGGGAGGGCCGGTCCCCTCGGTCCGGTCCGTGGTGCACGAGATCCCCTGACGGGCTCGGGCGCCCTGCGTGCCGCTCGTCTGGGCGGGGGGCTGCGCCGCGTCCCGCCGGTGCCTATTCAGATCTGGCTGTGTGTGCGTCCGGGTCGGACGTGTGGAGGGCGGCGTGGTGTCGCCTCGACCGTTGCGGGTCACCGTGGTGGCCTGCCGCATGTCGGTCCCGTCGTCGTTGTCGGGGTTTGTCCGTCGACCCCGGCGTCGGTGCCGGCAATTGGGAGGATGCAACAGGTCTGCAAAGCATGTCAAGCAATTGACCAAACATCAGAATGTTCTAACATTTGCTTGACATGGCGCGACGCCGACGAGGAGCATCGAACCCGAACGAGCGGTACCACCCAAGGGAGTGTGTTGTGCGAATCGGACTAGCCGGCGTCGGCCGGATCGGGGCCTTCCACACAGAGACGCTGCGCGACCTGCGCGACGTCGACGAGGTCGTCGTCACCGACGCCCTGCCGGACGCGGCCCGCGCGGTCGCCGAGCGCCTCGGGGTCGGCTTCTCGCCCTCGCCCGAGCAGCTGCTCGCCGACGGCGTCGACGGCTTCGTCATCGCGACGGCGACACCGGGCCATGCGCCCCTGCTGCGGCTCGGCCTCGAGGCCGGCGTGCCGACCTTCTGTGAGAAGCCGGTCGCCTCGACGCTCGCCGAGACGATGGAGCTGGCCAAGCTGGTGCGCGGCTCGGACGTTCCGGTCCACGTCGGCTTCCAGCGCCGGTTCGACTGCGGCTACCAGCGCGCGCAGCAGGCCGTCGCGGCCGGCGAGCTCGGCTTCCTGCACTCGGTGCGCGCCATGACCCACGACCAGGCCCCGCCCCACGCGTCGTACATCCCGACGAGCGGAGGCCTGTTCCGCGACTGCTCCATCCACGACTTCGACATCATCCGGTTCGTCACCGGTCGCGAGGTCGTCTCGGTCTACGCGACGGGCGCGAACAAGGGCGCCGACTTCTTCAGCGAGGCCGGCGACGTCGACACCGCCGCTGCGATCCTCACCCTCGACGACGACACGCTGGTGTCGGTCACGGCCACCCGCTACAACGGCGGGGGCCACGATGTGCGCATGGAGGTTCTCGGCAGCGAGGGCACGATCGGCGTCGGCTACGACGACTCGCTCGCCGTCGCCTCGGCCGAGCCGGGGGCGACGTACCCGAGTGGGCCGCGGCACTGGTCGTTCATGGAGCGGTTCCTGCCCGCCTACCGTGCCGAGCTGACCGCCTTCGCCGCCGTCGCGCGAGGGATCCGCCCGTCGCCGTGCACCGTCGACGACGCCCTGGCCGCGTTCCGCGTCGCCGAGGCGTGCGAGCTGTCGCGCCACGAGGGCCGCCTCGTGCGGCTCGAGGAGGTCGAGACGCTGTGAGCACGCCGCCCTCCGCCCCGCAGGGCGCGTCCCCCGAGGACGCCGGGCCGTACGACGTCGTCGCCATCGGCCGCACCGGCGTCGACATCTACCCGCTCCAGCACGGCGTGGGCCTGGAGAAGGTGCGCACCTTCGAGAAGTTCCTCGGTGGCAGCGCGACGAACGTCTCCGTCGCGGCCGCGCGGCACGGTCGACGCGTCGCCCTGCTGACCCGGGTCGGCCAGGACGCGTTCGGCCGGTACGTCCACGAGGCCCTGCGCGACTTCGGCGTCGACGACCGGTTCGTCACGGCCGTCGACGGACCGCCGACGCCGGTGACCTTCTGCGAGGTGTTCCCGCCCGACGACTTCCCGCTCTACTTCTACCGCTACCCGATCGCGCCCGACCTGCTCATCGAGGCCGACGAGCTGCCGCTCGACGCGATCCGGTCCGCCCGCCTCTACTGGTCGACGGTCACGGGCCTGAGCCAGGAGCCCAGCCGCTCGGCGCACTTCGCCGCGTGGGCCGCCCGGGGCCGCGCGCGTCACACCGTCCTCGACCTCGACTACCGGCCGATGTTCTGGGGCAGCGCCGCCGAGGCCAGCGCCCAGGTCGGGGCAGCCCTCGAGCACGTCACCGTCGCGGTCGGCAACCGCGAGGAGTGCGAGGTCGCGGTCGGGGAGACCGACCCGCAGCGCGCGGCCGACGCCCTCCTCGAGCGCGGCGTCGAGCTGGCCGTCGTCAAGCAGGGACCCAAGGGCGTCCTTGCGGCGACGCGTGACGAGCGCGTCGAGGTGCCGCCGTTCCCCGTCGACGTCGTCAACGGCCTCGGCGCCGGCGACGCGTTCGGCGGGGCCCTGTGCCACGGACTGCTGTCCGGGTGGGAGCTGCGCCGCATCCTCGAGTTCGCGAACGTCGCCGGCGCCATCGTCGCCAGCAAGCTCGAGTGTTCCACCGCCATGCCCACGACTGCAGAGGTCGACGAGCGGCTCGCCTCGTCCCTGTCGTCCGCACCCGTCGCCGAACCCGTTGCCGAGGAGGCACGATGACCACCACCACCGGCCCCACGAGCCCCGCCGGCTCGGCCACGCACGAGCCCGCCGGGCGGGTCTCGGTCGCCGACCTCACCGAGGTCCGGGTCCGCGAGCCGCACCGCATCGCCGACGCGTGGGC
>JAEWFB010000592.1 GCA_023389095.1 Actinomycetes bacterium | reverse complement strand
GGGCCGCGACCTCGGCGTCGGGGAAGGTGGTGACGAGGTGGGCCGGGACGCCCGCGGAGTCGGCGAGCGCGAGGGTCTGGGCGAGCATCGTGCCGGCGTCCCAGTACACGTGCCGGAACCCGCGCTCGCGGTACCGCCAGCCGGTGCGCCAGGGGACCCCGGTGACGACGAGGGTCGGCGACTCACCGGCCGGGGGAGGGCCGACCGTGACGAGCGCGTGCGCCTCCGGGTCGTACCAGTGCAGGCCCGCGGGCACGTCGGCGCCGACCTCGGTGGCGTCGGTACCCGTGGCGCGTGGCACGGCGAGGTAGAGCTCGAGGGGGAACCGGGCGCCGGCCGAGCCCGCGGCGCGGAAGAGCAGGGTGCCGGAGCCCGGACGCGTCGTGCGACGGGTGACGCCGGCCGACAGGTAGAGCAGGCGGGCGAGGCCGGGCAGGTCGAGGCGCGCGGCCGCGACGTCGGCCGTGCCCGAGAGGACGGCAGTGGCGGGCACGCGGCTGGCCGGCAGCTCGGGGGGCAGCAGGGTGCGGGGCAGGTCGTCGTCGTAGTCCTTGTACCAGCGGGGCCGGTGCGCGAGGTCGTTGGGGACGAGGTCCTGCACGAGCCGGTCGTCGGGCGGCACCTCGGTCCACTCCCGGTCGGGCGTGTAGGACGTCAGTCGGTGCAGCAGGTGGGTGGGCAGCTCGTCGGCGGGTGCCATGGGCCCATCCTGCTCCAGCACCGTGCCCCGCGCGCGGCCGTCGCGGACGGATGCCGGCCCTGGGGTGCTCCGGGCTGCGGGGCCGGACGCGTCGATCACCTACCCTCGACGCGTGCACGTCCTCACCGAGCCCGAGTGGCGCGAGCGGACCCGCGCCCACGAGGCCCGGGTCGACGCCGCGACCGCCGGGCACCGGGCGCGCCGCCGTGACGGACGACCCCACCCGGTCGAGGACTTCCTCTTCACGTACTACTCGTTCACGCCCTCGCAGCTGCGCCGCTGGCACCCCGGCCCCGGCGTCGCGTTGGACGGCCCTGCGCCCCAGCGGGACTGGCGCTTCTACCGCGTCGAAGGGTCAGGCGCCGTGACGGTCGACGTCGACGCCTTCCTCGGGCAGCGCGGTGACACGGTGCGGTTCGTCCGCGAGCTGCTGGTACGCACCGCGGGCCGGCCGGGGCGGTTCGGCTGCTTCGGGCTGCACGAGTGGGCGATGGTCTACCGGCTCGACCCCTCGGACGTGCGCCATTCCTCGTGGCCGCTGCGCCTCGGTCCGGAGGGCACCGACGCGGTGGTCGAGTCGCACCAGGTGGCGTGCTCGCACTTCGACGCCTACCGCTTCTTCACGCCCGACGCCGCACCGCGCAACGCGCTGACCCCGACGCGCGCCAGCCAGGTCGAGCTCGAGCAGCCCGGCTGCCTGCACGCTGGAATGGATCTGTACAAATGGGCGACCAAGCTCGTTCCCGTCGTGCCCTCCGACCTCGTCGCCGACTGCTTCGAGCTGGCCCGCGACATCCGCTCGCTCGACATGCGCGCGGCCCCCTACGACCTGCGCGAGCTCGGCTACGAACCGGTGCCGATCGAGACCGCCGAGGGCAAGGCCGCCTACGTCGCGGAGCAACGAGGCTTCGCCGAGCGCGGCCAGGCCCTGCGGGTCCGCCTCGTCGCCGCCCTCGATCAGGTGCTCGAGACCGCCGGCTCGTCCTCGGTGGCCTCCCCAGCGCCGTCGTCGACGTAGAGGCAGAACGGGTGGCCGGCCGGGTCGAGCAGCACGCGGACGTCCTCCTGCGGCTGGAAGGCCGCCACCTCGGCCCCGACCCCGACGGCGTGGGCGACCGCCTCCTCGAGGTCGTCGACCTCGAGGTCGAGGTGCAGCATCATGAGCGGCCGACCCGGCTCGCTCGGCCACACGGGTCGCACGTAGTTCGGCTCCTGCTGGAAGGCGAGGTTGTAGCCGTGGTCTGCCGAGGGCGCGAGCGTGGCCCAGCCCGGGGTGTCCTTGAACAGCGTCCATCCGAGGAGGCGCTGGTAGAAGTGCGCGAGCTCGGACGCGTCGGGAGCATCGAGCACGACGCCGAACCAGTGGGTGCGTGTTCGCAGCGGCATGCACCGAGTCTGGACCGGGTTCGTCCCGGACGGGGGTATCAGGCGGCGCCCGCCGGACTCTGAGGGGGTGTCGGCGAAGGTCCAGGCGCGCGCGTCGACGAGGTGCTCCCGGCAGGGGGGAGCTGGTGCTGGACGGGGCCTGGACCATCCAGCACGTGGGGGTCCGCCGTGGCCGGCCGCACCGGCCGGCCACCGGTCGGCCGGGCTCAGGCCCGCGCTCTGACCTGCGTTCAGACCCGCGCTCAGACCCGCGCTCAGACCCGGCTCAGGCCCGCGAGGACGACCTCGAGACCCACCTCGAACGCCTTGGCCACCGCGGCGGCGTCGCGCGCCCGGAAGTCGGGGTCGAGGTCGAGGGCGATGCGCTGGTTGTGCTCGGTGGTCACCGAGCCGAGCACGTGGTGCAGCACGACCTCGGCGACGGCGCCCTCCTCGCCCGGCGTCGCACCGGCGCGTCCTACGAGGCGCACGAGGTCCGCGACCGGGCGCAGCGAGACCGGGTCGACGGCGTGCGCGAGCCCCACGACGTCGGCACCGTCGGGGACGTGCCGCACGGCCTCGCGCAGCGCGTGGGCGTGCGCGGCGAGCGCCTCGCGAGGCGGACGCTCCGGGTCGGGCTCGGGGATTGCGGCGAGCAGCCGCCCGGCGACCTCGACGAGCAGCTCCTGCTTGTTGGCGACGTGCCAGTAGAGCGCCCCCGGCTGCACGTCGAGCTCGCGGGCGAGGCGGCGCATCGTGAGGTCGGCCAGGCCGTAGCGGCGCAGGATGTCGACGGCCGTCGTCACGACCTGCTCCCTGCTCAGGGCCATGCCCGCCTCCCCCTGCTCGCCCGATGCCACCTGTCGCCGGCGCGTGACCGGGGTCGCACCCCGAGCGGTGCAGACCACGTTGACACCGAACCCTAGCCACTCGGCATACTGAACGCCGTTCAAGTTGAACACCGTTCAGTGCTGAGCGCAAGGAGCCCGCATGACCCGCCGTTTCGACGACCTCGCCGACGCCGTACTGTCCGGCACCCCGGCCACGGCCGACGACGCCCTCGACGTGCTGCGGTCGACCGACGGCGAGCTGCTCGAGGTCGTCGCGGCAGCGGCTCGCTTGCGCCGCAAGCACTTCGGCGACACGGTCAAGGTCAACTACCTCGTCAACCTCAAGTCGGGACTGTGCCCCGAGGACTGCCACTACTGCTCGCAGCGCCTCGGCTCGACGGCGGACATCCTGCGCTACACGTGGCTGAAGAACGACGAGGCCATCGAGCAGGCCCGGGCCGGTCTCCGGGGCGGCGCGACGCGCGTCTGCATGGTCAGCAGCGGGCGAGGGCCCACCGACCGCGACGTCGACCGCGTCGCAGGCATGGTCGGCGCGCTCAAGGCCGAGCATCCCGAGGTCGAGGTGTGCGCCTGCCTCGGGCTGCTCAAGGACGGCCAGGCCGAGCGCCTGGCCGCCGCCGGCGTCGACGCCTACAACCACAACATCAACACGGCCGAGTCGCACCACGACACCATCGTCACGAGCCACACCTACGCCGACCGCGTCGAGACCGTCGGGCGGGCGCAGTCGGCGGGGCTGTCGGCGTGCTCCGGCCTCATCGCCGGGCTCGGCGAGTCCGACGAGCAGCTCGTCGAGGCACTGCTCGCGCTGCGCGACCTCGGTTCCGAGTCGATCCCCGTCAACTTCCTCATGCCGTTCGACGGCACGCCGCTGGAGGGAACGTGGGAGCTGACGCCGGCCCGATGCGTCCGGATCCTCGCCGCCGCGCGGTTCGTGTGTCCCGACCGGGAGGTGCGGGTCGCGGGCGGCCGGGAGATGCACCTGCGCTCACTGCAGGGCCTCGCGCTCCACGTCGCCAACTCGATCTTCCTCGGCGACTACCTCACCTCCGAGGGCCAGGCCGCCGAGGCGGACCTCGAGCTGATCCGCGACAACGGCTTCGTCGTGCTCGGCACCGAACCCGTTGCGGCGGAACCGGGTTCGCGCCCTGCGGCCGACCCCGCCTCCCACGACCCCGCCAAGCGACGTCGCGGCGCCGGCACGGACACGCTCCCCAATGCCTGAGCCCACCGGGGTGCTGGCCCACGGGACCAGCCGCGCCGCCAGCGCGATGGCCGGCGCCGGCGCCGGCGTCGTCGATCGCGACCGTGGGCTCGTGTGGCACCCGTACGCCCCCCTGGACGGCACGCTCCCGTTCGCCGTGACGGGAGCCCGTGGCGTCCGGCTCGAGCTCGCCGCTCCCGACGGCTCCCGGTTCGAGGCGATCGACGCGATGGCGTCGTGGTGGTGCGCCGTGCACGGCTACCGCCACCCGCACCTCGACGCCGCGGCGCACGCCCAGGTGGACCGGTTCAGCCACGTCATGTTCGGCGGCCTCACCCACGAACCGGCCGTGACCCTGGCCGAGCGCCTCACCGCGCTGGCGCCGGGGCCGATGGCTCATGTCTTCTTCGCCGACTCGGGCTCGGTGTCGGTCGAGGTGGCCCTCAAGCTGTCCCTGCAGTACCAGGCGGCGTCGGGCCGGCCCGGTCGGCAGCGGTTCCTCACGGTGCGCGGTGGCTACCACGGCGACACGTTCGCGGCGATGAGCGTGTGCGACCCCGTCGACGGCATGCACTCGGCGTTCCCGGGCGTGCTCGCCCGGCACGTCTTCGCCCCCCGCCCACCGGCGGCCCGACGCGACGCGGCCACCGGCGAGTGGCGCTCGGACGCGTCGGCGGTCGACGCATGGGAGGCGCGGTTCCGGGCCCTGGCACGCGAGCACGCCGACGAGCTCGCGGCCGTCGTCGTCGAGCCGGTCCTGCAGGGTGCCGGTGGCATGCACGTCTACGATCCCCGCTGTCTGCGGGTCATGCGGGAGGTCGCCGACGAGCTCGGCCTGCTGCTCGTCGCGGACGAGATCGCCACGGGGTTCGGCCGCACCGGCCGGCTCTTCGCCTCCGAGTGGGCGCAGGTGGCACCGGACGTCATCTGCGTCGGCAAGGCACTGACCGGCGGGTACCTCACTCTCGCAGCCGTGCTCATGTCCGAACACGTTGGCACCACCGTGACGCGGTCGCAGTTCCGCGCCCTGCTGCACGGGCCGACGTTCATGGCCAACCCGCTCGCCTGTGCCGTCGCGAATGCCTCCCTCGACCTCGTCGAGGCCACCTGGCACCGCGACGTCCCGCGCATCGAGCGACGGCTGGCCGACGGCCTCGCCCCGGCGCGCGAGCTCGGCTCGGTGCTCGACGTGCGCACCCTCGGTGCGGTCGGCGTCGTGCAGCTCGACGAACCCGTCGACGTGCCGGCGGTCACCCGCGCGGCTCTCGAGCGCGGCGTGTGGGTGCGTCCCTTCCGCGACCTCGTCTACACCATGCCGCCGTACGTCAGCACCGACGCCGACGTCGACGGCATCGCCGCTGCCGTCGTCGGCGCGGTCGCGCAGGTGCACGGATGAGTGGCTGGGACGCCTGGCTGCGCGAGCGGGCGCAGCTGCGCGTGGAGCGTGGCACCGTGCGCTTCGACCCGGTCCTGCGGCTCGGCGGCCGGCACCCGGGTGCGCACGAGCTGCTCGACCTCGCCTCCAACGACTACCTCGGCCTGTCGCAGGACGACCGGGTCGTCGCCGCGGCCCACGACGCCCTCGACCGGTACGGCACGTCGGCGACGGCGAGCCGCCTCGTCACCGGCACCCTTTCCGTGCACCGCGAGCTCGAGGCGGCCCTGAGCCGGCTCACGGGGCAGCGCAGCGCCCTCGCGTTCTCCACGGGCTACGCCGCCAACCTCGGAGTCCTGACGGCGCTGTCCGGACGCGGTTCCGAGATCCTCCTCGACGCCCACGCCCACGCGTCGCTGCACGACGCCGCCCGGATGGCACGGGTGCCGTACGCGACGTTCGCGCACAACGACCTTGCCGACCTCGACGCCCGGCTCCGCGAGCGCGCGGGCCGGCGGGTCGTCGTGGCGGTGGAGTCGGTCTACTCGGTGCTCGGCGACGCGGCACCGCTGCCCGAGCTGCACGCTGCCTGCCGGCGCCACGACGCGCTCCTCGTCGTCGACGAGGCGCACGGGCTCGGCGTCGCCGGCGACGGGCGCGGCCTCGTCGCCGCACTGGGACTGGCCGGTGCCGAGCACCTCGTCGTCACGGTGACGCTGTCCAAGGCGCTCGGCTCACAGGGTGGCGCGGTGCTCGGCCCGGTGGCGTTGCGCGAGCACCTCGTCAACGCCGCTCGCCCGTTCATCTTCGACACCGGACTCGCACCCGCCGCCGCCGGCGCCGCCCTCGCCGCCGCCGAGATCGTCGAGAACGACCCCGGACTCCCCGCGCGCGTGCGCGAGAACGCCCGTGTCATCGCCGACCGCTGCGGCATCCGGCCGGCCGCCGGCGCCGTCCAGTCGCTGCCGATGCCCTCCCCCGAGGCCGCCGTGGGCGCGGCGCTCGACCTGCGGACCCAGGGCATCCTCGTCGGCTGCTTCCGACCCCCGAGCGTGCCCGACGGCACCTCGCGGCTGCGGGTCACGGCGCGGGCCGACCTGCCGGCCGACACGGTGGCCGAGGCGGCCGAGCTCGTCGCCGTCGTGGCGGCCGCCCACGCGACCCCGAGCGAGGTGGCCTCCTCGTGACG